>JAKPQU010000026.1 GCA_029555925.1 Bacillota bacterium | reverse complement strand
TGTCCTGTTTGTAATCTTGTAATTCCAAGAGACTATAATTCAGCTATATATATAAAGGACTTGGGCCTGGAGTCCCTGAGCATGGAAGCTCTAGATGCCCCCGCTATAATCCGTTAGGATTTAGCGGTGGGAGCGGTCACTACTGTAAAGAAAAGGACTGGCCTGACTCAGGCATGCTGTTATAGGATTATAAGAGAGACTCAACCGGAAAAACATCCGGGATGGCTTTTTAATAGGTACTGTTTAAGAAGAAAGGAAAAAGTTATGAATATACAGCTCAGATGAATCGGGCAGTGATAAATTGCCTGATTTTGATTCTATGTGGGAAAGTTACAAGGAAATGAAGCACCGGTTATAGAATTATATTAAATCTTAATTATAAAGGAATTAATAGTATGTCATTAGAAAGTGCAAAAGCATATATAGAAAAAATGAAAACAGACATTGATTTTCGGGAAAAAGTCAATGAGTGTAAAAACACAGAGGAACGCACGAAAGTCGTGAAGGAATCGGGGTTTGATTTTACAGCACAGGAGATTAAATCATTTATAGATGAGTTAACTGATGATGAGTTGAGCACAGTGGCGGGGGGATTCTTGCCCAGGTGTCAGGGAAAAGTTCAGCTGTAAATGAAAATGAATTACAGATTTATTATTTTAATATCAATCACTCTCTTTGTATTTAATCTTCCCTCGTTCCTCTATGCCGGGCAGATCAGCCGGGAAGAAGAGTTACAGGATTTTATTAACAATCTGGCTGAACATATCGGGGAAAACGATGAAAAAGGGACAGTGAATTTAATAGTGAAGAACCAGACCCTGGCGAAAGAAACCTTCGATATTCTCTTTGCCCTTCTTGAGGATAAAATAGGCAAAGGCATTAATGATGATGATACCGGAACGGCAGCCATACTGACAGGAGTAATAGCCGCAGTGTTCAGAGACAAACTGGGCGATAATACTATGGATAAAAAGCTTCAGGCTCTGGATAACACATATGCCTCACCGAAGCAGGGTGATAACACTTCCACGGAAAATCCCCTGGCAGGGGTCTGGTCGGATACCGGTTCCGATATGGATATAGTCGATGTAAATACCGGATCTTTCAAAAGTACTTCTTCCTTTCAGTTCTGGTATGTATTCAGGGAAGACGGAACATTCACTTATGTTGGCTATTCATATAGCCCTGCTTCGAAAGGAATATGTTATACAGACGGAAAATACAGGATACAGGGCAATAAAATAATTCTTTCTGACTGTACGGAAACGTGGAAACCATATCCGGGAGATATGACTCCCGGATATAAAAATAAGCCCCTTGATAAGTTAAATGGTGTTACCCTGGAATTCGGTTTTAAAGATAATGGCAAAACATTGATAATTCCTGCACCCTCCGATGTTCCTCTTTCCGGGGATTATTATTACAGGGTTGAAAAGAAATAACGGATTTATTATGAATATTCCCGTCACACAGTCTGAAAATTTTTCCGGAAGACTTGAAGCTGTAATAGGTAAGGATAAGGTTATTTTCGAAAAAATAGAAGGCGCAAAACATGGAGGACCGGAATTTCTTAAATATGAAAATCTGAAAAAAATATTTGCTTTTCTGGATAAATATATGAAATAAAAAAATCAACCAAGAATTTCACGGAGCTTTAGAGCCAGGTCTTTTTTAAAGAATGGTTTTTGTATGAAATTAACCCCTTCCAGAATTACGCCATGCTCTGCTATCACATCACCTGTATAACCTGACATAAAGAGACATTTTATATTTTTATGACTGGAATTCAGCTTTTCATAAAGTTCCCTGCCATTCATGCCGGGCATTACAACATCTGTAATAAGAAGGTCTATAGTTCCTGTATATTCATCTGCCACTCTGATTGCTTTACCGGGCTCTCTGGCAGCAAGAACATTATAACCGAGTTTTTCAAGCATTAATGTCGTCATTTCCAGAAGATCTTCCTCGTCCTCTACAAGCAATATATTTTCCTGATTCCCTTCCGGTAATAATATCTCTTTCTGCTTTTTAAGGTCATCTGATTTTTCTGTTGCCAGTGGGAAGCATATATTAAATGTACTTCCCATGGCCGGCTCACTGTACACATTTATAAATCCGTTGTTCTGTTTGACTATTCCGTATACTGTAGCAAGGCCAAGGCCTGTGCCCTTGCCGACTTCCTTTGTCGTAAAGAATGGTTCGAATATATGCTCGATAATCTCTCTCGTCATGCCGGAACCATTATCACTTACGGAAAGCATTACATATTCACCGGGATTTACCCCTTCCCCCGTACCTGCTGTTCTATGTTTTGTCTCTATAGAAATGTTACCTGTACCGGTAATAGAGTCACGGGCATTCACACAGAGATTGGCAAGAATCTGGTCAACCTGGGCAGGGTCTATCATAATCATACAGGGTTTAATACAGGGCATCCACATAAGATTAATATCTTCACCTATGAGTCGTCTGAGCATCTTTAACATACCTGATATGGCATCATTCAGATCCAGTAATTTCGGAGTAATAGTCTGTTTTCTTGCAAAGGCCAGCAACTGTGTGGTAAGCTCGACTGAATGCATTGCCGCATTGTTTATGGATTCCAGATTATTATAGATATTGTCTGAAATTTCTATCTTTTCCATGGCTAATTCCACATGGCCGATAATCACTCCCAGCATGTTATTGAAGTCATGGGCAACCCCTCCTGCCAGACGTCCGATAGACTCCATCTTCTGGGCCTGGAATAGTTGAGCCCTGAGTTTTTCCTTTTCTTCTTCCGCCGCTTTTCTTTCTGTAATATCTTTTGCAAAGCCCAGAAAACTGGTTTCTGAAAGCTTTACAGCATCAATAGACCAGTAACCTCCGGTACCGTCCTTTTTAACAAAAGATAATTCCCCTGAAGACCTGCCTGTGTTCAGAACCTTTTGAAAATGTTTTTTTGCATCCTCTATTAAATCTTCAGAATAGAGATCAACAATATTTCTGCATAATAACTCTTCTCTTGAATATCCGGTTATTGTGCAGGCGGCGTTATTTACATCTATAAAATTCCCTTTCTCATCTGTAACAAAAATGCCGTCCGGAGCAAAATCCACATAATTTCGGAATTTTTTTTCGCTTTCTTTAAGAGAAGCTATCTTTTCATCTACCAGTGACTGCAGTATCATCTTTTCATCAGAAAGAAGCTCCTCCTGATGAAGTTTTTCCAGTATAATTGCCACCATCTGAAGGGCATTCTGAAAGAGGGGGCGGAAATCAGGAGATAATGCTTCAGGATTCCCTTTTATTTTGAAAAAACCGTAACATTTTTTTGAAGTGGAGAGATCGATTAAATCCCTGCCGGAGGAAGTTTCTCCTTCGACAAATTCAATTGAAAAGTCGGGATGAAAAGAATTAAGAGCCTCGGTGAAAACAGTAATAATTCTTTTTCGGCTCTTTAACTGGGTTAAATTATTCATTAACAGAAACAGATCATGGGCTATGTTATCCATAAAATATGTTTAAGCTCCTAAGAACTGCGGGGCATGTTCTGCCAGCCATCTGTCAGGATGTATATAATAGGGATTCTGTGAAATAATACCACCGCTTATCGTAAAGGGATGAGTTCGCAGTACATTCATAATCTGAGCCCCTGAAAACCTGTTTATATTATAAAGACATATGCTTATCCACGGTTTGCCGGGGATAAAATAATTCAGACGGGATTCGTAGACCATCAGAAGTTCTACTCCGGGAATAGCTTCCAGAGCCCACACCATTTCGGCCGTTGCCCTTATATTGCGACGTCCTTTTTTCTGGGATTCTGTATAAAAACTGTTCAACCCTTTATCCATTGCCTTCGGAGAGAAGATACCTTCAGGATAATATAAGTCTTTAGCGGAAGTTATTGAAAAGTAGTGAGGATCATCAACATGAGAGTCATAATCAGAGCAAAAATGAGTAAATTTTTCTTTAAAATCGCTTTCACTGGTTTCTACCGGACAGTAGAGTTGCATATCTCCGTCAAGAACACCCTGTTTCAGAAAGCCAAATACTATGGTTTCTTTCTCTTCTTCTGTTTCATAGAGACCGCACATATGAACTCCCCAGTTACATGTATAATCTCCGAAACCTATATGAAAATGTTCCTGCTCTGATGTCTGAATATGCATAATCTTTCTCCCTTATTTTATATGTTTCTGCTGTATGAGGATTGAAATATTTTATCTGTTTATATAATAAAATTTTCCATTTTATTTGTCAATAGAAGCTCCCGGTACTATGTTGTTTTTTTTAAATAACTGATATAATGTTTTATATATATATTATTTATAGTTAGTTTCATAACTATCAATTACAGTTTCCTCTGGATTGTCAGAAAGCTTTTGATATGGGAGTGAGATTTGCAACAGAGTCCTTATAAAATTACATGTCCGGTTTTTCCGGCATGGCTATTAAAAATATATTTTTATCAAGATATTTACATGCAGCAGCCTGTATGTCTTCATCTTTTATATGCAAAATATCACGTTTAGCAGTGAATATTCTTTCCACATTGATTTTAAAAAGGGAAGAACTGTACAGTTCACCGAGCCAGTAACTGTTATTTTTCAGATACTCCCCGTAACCTGTCAGTAAAATTTTCTTTGCCACATCAAGTTCGTCCGAATTTATCCCCTTTTCTTTTATATCCAGAATATCTGACATTATACATTCTTCAGTATAATCCACAATGTCAGGATCTGTTCCGAAGCCGATCTTGAGAGTACCGTAATTTTTTATGGTACCTGACGAATAATGCTGTGCATTGATAGAGTAAACAAGACCTTTTTCTTCTCTTATATTATTCCAGAAACGAATACTCAGTATTTTTGCCAGAAGATCAAGGGGAATTTCATCTTCTGCTCCCTTCATACATCCGGGGAATATCATATAAGCCAGACACTTATCTTCTCTCCCTTTGTAAATAATTTTTTTTATATGTTCCGAAGGGAATGTTGTTTCAAGATACACAGGCTCTATAAAGGGATTACTTCCTGAAGGAAGAGAGCCAAAGTATCTGGAGGCGCATGTAATGGCTTCTTCCATATCAAAAGAACCTACCAGTGTGAGCTGGCTGTTTGAAGGGGCCGATGATAAAAGCTGGAATTTTTTTAAATCTCCTCTATCTGTATACCGGCATACCTCTTCTTCTGAAAGCCTGGCAGAGAGAGGATTGCCCGGAAGAAGAAGACTGTTCATTTCGTCCCCTATAAGCCCGTCCTGTGACTGGTTTTTCTGTCTTATATATTCCTGTATCGCTCTTATACTGTAATTTATGGCTTCATCTCTGTAGGCCGGTCTTACAAGATACTGCCAGAACCACTGAAATAAATATTCCATGTTGTCAGACGGGCAGTGGCCGCTCAGACCATATGCCGCAACACCTGTCGTTATGAGAGAAATACTCTTGAGCCTGAAAAGCCTTTCTATTTCTATCTGATTTAAATCTTCTGTACCTCCTTCTGCCCAGGCACTTTTCGCCACTTCAAACATACCTGCCATGCCGGCCGGTTCCAGAAGTTTTCCTCCTCTGGAAACATAAGTCACATAAAGTTTTTTTCTCTCAAAATCCGTAGTTTTAAGCATTACAGTAAGTCCGTTTTTTAAGGTTAATTCTGTAATATCTCTGATTGTCTTTCTCGATAAAATCTCTCCCCTTTTAATAGAACTGTAATTATAGGAATAATTCAATTCTTTAATTTTATAATCTATGGCTCCTTCTGCTATTACCTTTTCTGTAGTTTTCAGAATATCATCTTCATTACAGTGTGAAGACGGAGGACACGAGATTATAACAGACATATTGACAGGCCTTAAAAGATTTTCTATGGTTTCTTGAAACTGCCTGTCCGATATGCGGGGAAGCAATTCACAGGCAAAACTGTAACAGTCATCAGGCGATATAAATATTCCTTCTTTTATGAAGGCTTCCATCATAAATGACGCATAACTTTCCGATTCTCTCGTTTCTTTTTTTTCACTGGCTCTTCTCAGAGCTTCCAGGAACTGTGCCGATGTTTCTTCTTTTTCTATAGCAGTAAATCCCTTCTGACGTAAACCTTCTATGTATCCTGACAGCCTGGCCAGACCTTCCGTTTCTCTTCCCGGCCTGACTGTTGCTATGAATTTTACTTCATTGAATGATTTAATCTTCCTGAATACACACCCTCCTCCATGAATGACAGGTGTATCGGGATTGTTATAGCTTTCCTCACAGATTCTCATGTTTATCATTTCAAGTATGACTTCTTCACAGATTCGTCTGGCAAAATCTCTTTTATTCCTTATAGGCGATCTGTCTCTGTGATAATATACGGAAACATAGGATTCCTGAAGTTCCACGTCTGTAAAGACTCCGGTGTATATATGGTGCGGTTTTAATGATACTACAAGTTCCGGCCTTTCTTTTTCCGGAGACGGAATGGATTGGAAGATATGTTTTATCTTTTTTTCCGTTTCTGCCGGACCACAGTCTCCCACTACTATAAGAGCCATAATATCAGGTCTGTACCAGTAAGAATAGAACCGTTTTAAATCTTCTGCTCCCGTGTTCTTTATTGTTTCTTCTGTTCCAAGGGTATATCTCTGAGCATAAGGAGAGCCTTTAAACCTGATGTCTCTGTGTGCATTGTATAATCGTGTCATAACATCGGAATCAAGTCTCAGTTCCTCCAGAATAACATCTTTTTCTTTCTCTGTTTCTTCAGGCACGAAAATCACAGAAGAAGCAAAATCACAGAGTAAAGTGAGAGCTTTTATGAGATATTCCTCTTTCTCTGACGGAATTTCTATTTTATATATTGTTCTATCTATATCTGTAAGAGCATTTATCCCTGACCCTATGTCAACGCCTATGGAATGAAAATATTTTACTACTTCGCCGGGAGGAAAATGCTCTGTTCTTTTAAAGGCCATATGTTCGATAAAATGGGCAATACCATATTCACCGTCCTGTTCATGAATGGAACCGACAGGTACGACAAGCCAAGCCAGGATTCTGTCGTCCGGTTTTTTATGTTCCATTATAAAATAATTGAGGCCATTCGGAAGTGTTCCTCTGAGGACAAAGGGCGGGAAAGAAAGTTCTCTGTCATCATATGTTTTTTTTTCTGTTCCGGGCATTTTTCCCTCCTGCTGCGGTTATTAATTATACATTTTGTGAAATTGCTGACATGAGAATAAGCATTTATAGCTAGTAGTTAACCATAACGATTTTAATGTGTAAACCGCATAATTACAGCTTGCTTCCAGCAACAGGAATTTATCTGTTATTACAGACAGATGGTGTGCCACCTTCTCCAGAAAATCAGATCTCCGTGAAAAATCTCTTTCCTCCTGGGAAGCTATAAAGAGCGTTCCTGTAATGTCAGTTCTTTATTGAGCCGGTACAGTTCTTTACTTTCTTTCCGGGTAATATGTTTTTTAAGGATTTGCATCCCGGTACCTCCCTGACTGTTTTTTCCAGATTATATCTGTTATAATATTATTTTATTATTTTCATTCTGTCAATAAAAGTTGACGAAAAAAGTAAATATAGTGTATTTCATATTTCAAGAAAGGAGTAAAAAAGTGAAAATTTTTTTACTGAGTTTTATAACCTTGATTTTTTTATTAACCCCCTGCGCTGCAAAGGCAGAAAGTATTTTTACAGGAAATGTAAAGGAAGCCGTAAAGCATGATAACATGGTGGAATTTAAATTCTCCGAAGGTCTTTTGAATATTTATGTTTTAAAGAGCAATATTATCCGTTTTCGTTATGTGAGAGAAAATTTTTCAGAAAGACCTTCTTATGGAGTTATATGGAACAGTAATGAAAAGACAGAATTTTCATTTGCTGAAAAAGGAGATTTTTATGAATTATCTACAGATGAAATGAAGGTTTTAATCAGGAAAAATCCCTGCAGAGTAGAAGTTTACGATAAGTCCGGCAACCTCATAAATCAGGATGATCCATCTTTCGGAGTGTCTTTTGACGGCTCTGAAGTGAGGTGTTACAAAAAACTTTTTCCTGATGAAATGTTTTTCGGTCTCGGAGAAAAAACAGGGGCTCTGAATAAAAGAGGCAATCAATATACCATGTGGAATTCCGATTTCCCTGCCTACAGTAAAGATCAGGACCCGCTCTATCAGTCCATTCCTTTTTTTACAGGTGTAAGAAACAGCGGAGCCTACGGGATTTACCTTGATAATACATATAAATCATATTTTAATATGGGTGCGGGAAATGACAGATTTTACTGGTTCGGTGCAGAAGACGGGGAAATGGATTATTATTTCATTTACGGCCCTGACATAAAAAGAGTTATTTCTTCTTATACCCTTATTACTGGAAGAATGGAACTTCCTCCTCTGTGGTCTCTCGGCTACCAGCAGAGCAGGTGGAGTTATTATCCCGAGTCTTCCGTAAGATCAATAGCCAGGAATTTCAGAGACAGAGGTATACCATGTGATGTAATATATCTGGATATAGATTATATGGATGGATACAGGGTTTTTACGTGGGATAAAGAGAGGTTCCCGGAACCGAAAAAACTCATATCAGATCTCAAAGCCGAAGGTTTTAAAGTGATTCCCATCGTAGACCCCGGTGTAAAGGCTGATGATAACTACTCTGTCGCGAAAGAAGGCATAGAAAAAGATTTATTTGTAAAATATCCTGACGGAACGCTTTATAAAGGAGAGGTATGGCCTTCCTGGGCTTATTTCCCTGATTTTACCAGAGAAGAAACAGCTCTCTGGTGGGCCGGTAAGAACAAAGCTCTTCTGGATCTCGGTATAGAAGGTATATGGAATGATATGAATGAGCCTGCTGTGTGGGGGAAATATGTGCCTGATATTGTAAGATTTAATGATCATGGTTTCGGAGCGGATCATAAGAAAATACACAATGTTTTCGCTCTTGAAATGGCAAAGGCCACATTCAGGGCTTTTCAGGACAGTGGAAAAAGACCTTTTATACTTACCAGGGCAGGATTTTCAGGTATTCAGAGATATGCCGCAGTATGGACGGGAGACAATGCGTCAAATGAAACCCATCTCCTTCTTGCCTGTCTTATGCCGCAGGGTATGGGACTGAGCGGTATGGTTTTTGTGGGAAGTGACGTGGGAGGTTTTGAGGGGAATCCTTCAAAAAATCTCTATGTAAGATGGATGCAACTGGGTGCCTTTACGCCGTTTTTCAGAGGGCATTCCTGCAAGGGCATGGTGGCAAAAGAGCCATGGTCTTTCGGAGAAGATGTGGAAGCTTTCACACGAGAGGCAATAAGATTAAGATACAAATTTCTTCCATGTCTTTATAATGAATTTTATAATGCCACAAAAACAGGACTTCCTGTTATGAGACCACTTTTATTGAATTTTCAGCATGACAGGGAATGTTATAAAGAAGAAGCGCAGAAAGAATTTATGATAGGTGACAATTTGCTCGTAGCTCCTGTTCTCTCGGAACATGATCTAACTAAAAAATTATATCTTCCTGAAGGGAAATGGCTATATATGAGAGATAAGCGTGTATATCAGGGGAACCGGTGGATTGTAATAGATGCTCCTCTTTCTGAAATCCCTCTCTTTATAAGAGAAGGAGGTATAATTCCAGTGCAGGAGTGTCAGAATTATGTAGGAGAAAAAGAATTTAGAGAATATGAATTTAAGATTTTCCCGTCAGAGGATTCCACTTATGAATTATATGAAGATGACGGAGTAAGCTGTAAATATAAAGAAGGGTTATACAGTATTACAAAAATAGAAAGCAGGAAGACTTCTTCTTTAGAGATATCTGTTACAAAACCTTACAGGAAATATGACAGTAAAAAGAAAGATTTTGCTTTTGAAATCTATGATATGACAGATGCTCAGGACGTTTTGCTGTCAGGCTTCCCGCTGAAGAGATACGATAATCCTGACTTTAAAGGAGAAGGTTATTTCTTTAATGTTGAAGAGAAATCTTTCTATGTGAAAATCAAAAATAAAGATGAGTTCGTTTTGAAAGTAAAGTAATCAGTGAAAAGTGAAAAGTGAAAAACGTCACTGTTTGCCACTCACTTTTCACTTCTCACGACTCACTTCTCTTTCATTCCCGGCATATTCCGGGAAATCTTTCTGTAGACATTCGGGACATATACTGTGAGTAAATTCTGCCTGAGAATGGGATTCTATATAAGCTTCTATTCGATACCAGTAACCGTTGTCATCTCTGATATTTTTACATGATGCACAGAGAGGAAGTAACCCTTTCATGCTATTTATATAATCAAGGGATGCCTGAAGTTCCATTATGAGATTACCTTCCTGTTTCATTATGTCTTTTTGTTCTGTAATATCTTCAACAGACATAAGTATTATTGTCTGTCTGTCATCTTCCTTGACGATTTTTCTGGCATTTAACAGTAATGTTCTTTTTTCTTCGGGTGATGTATTATAAACCAGTTCGAAATTTTGAACATAATTTTTTCCCTCTGCCATATGTTCAAACATATTATGTAATGAAGGTAGATCCCACAGATTTTTATCCAGATTATATAATATCCTCCCTGTAGTTTTCTCCGGTGTTGTTTTGAAATGCCTGTAAAAATGATTGTTGGCAGAAATGATTCTCATGTTAGAATCCATTATTACTGCAGGAATATGAAGATTATTAAGAATATTTTCTCTGCAGTTTAGAACATCCAGAAGAGCCTGTTCCGATTTTTTAATTTCTGTTATGTCTTCATATATACCGAGTACACCTGTAATATTTCCATCGCAGTCATGGAGAGGTATCCTGTTTGTATAGATCCATTCCATTTTTTCTTTTCCCGTATTTGGCTTTGGTTCCATAATATGATATTCAGGTTTATTCATGTTCATAACCTGACGATCACATTCACGGTAAAATTCTGCGTCATCTTTCCCCCATAAAAAATCATAATCGCTTTTTCCTGCTATGTCTGCTGTTGATTTCAGTCCTGCATCTATGGCAAATAATCTGTTACATCCCAGGTATACTGAAGCTTTGTCTTTCCAGAAGACCCTTGCAGGAATTGCATCTACGATAGACTGCAGCAGGTGTCTGGTTTCGCAGATTTCTGTATCCTTTCGCTTTCTTTCAAAAAGATTCAAGAAAAATTCTCCTGTAAGTTTAAAGAACGTTATATCTTCGTTTTTCCACAGATATCCATTTTTGTCCAGAGAAAAACCTGTTAAACCGGTAAAGTTATTTCCGGCTATCATAGGAATTGCAAAGAATGATTTCATTTCACTGTCAAATTTTGGTAATTCTTCTTCTCGTTTCATACATGAAATTTTATAAGGCAGATAAATATAATCGAGAAGTTTCCCTTTTTTAAACAGGCACGAAAGGGATTCTAAAAACACTTCTTTCAATCTTTTACTTCTCGGTTTAACACCTTCTTTACACCACTCATGGCTATGGTCAATCATGGTTAAATCATCTGAATATATATCGATAAAACATCGATCAGCAGGGGCAAATTCTCCTATAGTTTTTAAAGCCCAGTCGATTTCGTTATGAATTTGATTTGCCGGAAGGTTTGTAAAATGAGCTGTTATGACTGCCAGAAGCTGTTCTATTAACACTCTGTACTTTAATTGTTTTTCAATCTTCATTCTTTTTCTGATTTCCGATTGAAGTTGTTCATTGACCCTGGTAAATATTTCATTGTTTTTCCTGGTAAGATCTTCAATGATTTTATGACATTGTTTTAATTCTTCATCCTTTTTTTTGCTCTCCGTAATATCCCTGATTATTGCAAGAACAAAAGGATTATGCCTATCATTGCTTCTGGAAAGGGATATTTCTACCGGGAATATGGTACCGTCACTTTTTAAAGCGGTAACGGTCAATGTTTTATTTATCCCACCGCTGGGCTTTCCTGTGGAGAAATAGTTCTGTATATACTGTCTGTGAAGCATTCTGAACTCTACCGGCACGAGAATATCAAGGGATTTTCCCAGAATATCTTCTTTCTTATGACGGAATATTCTCTCTGCTTCACTGTTAAATATATTGATTATCCCCTTTTTATCTATAACTATAAGTGCATCTTTATTCTCATCTATGATTTTATCCGCACAATCTCTGGACGTTATAGACGTGTTATGCTTGCTGAAATGCTCTTTATTTAATTCTGCCAGGTCTTTTAGTAAAAGGGGGGGGATGGGGGAAACTTCTGGTTTTTTGCATAAAAATACCCTCCTCTTTTCTCTCTCTCTTTATATTTTTTTCTTTGTATGTTTATTGGTCTAGTATATATTATATGCTTATCTGTATTTATAGTCAATGTAGTTGTAAATATTTTTATTATAAATCTTTTTGTTGTAACGTAAGGAAAATTACAATTTTGACATCGAGCTATGTTATGAGATTAACCATATATATTTATAGTCGGCATTTTTGTAAATATTTTTATGGAAATTTTTCGGAAATTATTAAAAAAACACAATATTTTATAGTTATTGTTAACATTTTGCACGGATGCGGGAACATACATGTTGTAATTATTCAAGTATTCTGGTCTTATAAATATTTCCTCTTGACCAGGAAAAGTATATACCTGCCGCACAGAGGCAGGAGAAAATAATAAAACATATTTTTATGCTCTTCAGAAAAAGGGGATACATTTCAGGTTTTATCGTAGCTGTTCCTATAAAAATGGCAAAAACTACCGTTGCAACTGCCATACTTACCAGTTGGCCCAGCACTCTCATTGTTGCCACTGTTCCTGAAGCTATGCCGTAATATTCTCTGTCTACAGAGCCCATTATGGCATTCATATTGGGAGAGGAAAAGAGTCCGAACCCTATACCGAGTATTATTAAAATGAATATAATAAATATTTCTGATGTGGCAGTGTCTATAAAAACTAACAGAGACAATCCTGCAACTGTAAGGGTCATACCGGAAGAAGCGAGAAGTCCAGGCTCAAATCTGTCAGAGAGTTTTCCGAAAACAGGAGAAAAAATAGCCTGCATTACAGGCTGTGTTACCATAATAAGTCCTGCCATATGAGGAGTCATGCCTTTTATATATTGGAGATAGAGACTCAGGAGAAAGGTAATCGCAAAGGTTGATCCGTAATTTATAAAAGCTGCCAGACTTGAAAAGGTAAAGATTCTGTTCTGCCTGAAAATTTTGACTTCGAAAACAGGATTTTTTACCGACATTTGATGTTTTATGAATAATACAAGTCCTGCCATACCGGAAATCATTATATAGAAAGCTTCTTTTGCCGGTAACAGGGAAGAGCCGTATACGATTGCCGTAACGGAAATCCCGTATATGAGGCTTCCTGTAATATCGAATGTTTCTTCTTCTGCATCGGCCCATTCCTGTTTGAAATATTTTACTGTAAGGTATATTGGAATTATCCATAGAATACCGTTAATTAAAAATATAGCCCTCCAGGAAAAATAACTGGTAATAAGTCCTCCCGCAAAAGGGCCGACTGAACTGCCCGTATAAACTGCTGCCACATAGACGCCTATAGCATAACCCCTTTCTTTCGGGGGAAATATTGAAGTGAGTATTGCCATGCCTGTAGTCGAGCCCATGGCGCTTCCCGCGCCCTGAAGGATTCTCAGTATTATAAGCATATCGATGGAATTTGACGATGCTATAATAATCGATGCAATGGCAAATAAGATATTGCCGAGATTGAAAAGTTTTTTTCTTCCGTATATGTCGGAAAGTTTGCCGCATGGGAGAAGAAATACAGCTATGGCAAGGAGATATGCAGTGCCGACCCAGCTCAGAGTTACTGCATCTGTGGAAAATTCCTTCTGAATTGCAGGAAGGGCTATGTTTACCGATGACGCCATAAAGGGCGAGATGAATGACGGGATACACATAATAAACAATATGAGATTTTTATTCATTCCCCTGTATATAAACCCCTTCCTGAGGAGATGTATGTTTTTTATATTATATCATATTTCAGGTAGAAATTAATTACTTCGTGACGCGTAACGCGTGACGCGTCACGGGTTTAATCCCGTTTCTGTCTCTATGACGGGATTACTTTTTTATCTAACTACTGATATAAAATGGTCTGCCGGCACGAAAAGATTTATCTGAATATAAATCCTTCTCCCGGGCTGTATTGAGGATAACCCCTTTCCATTCCGACGGGCAGATGATTATTTACGCACCATATGGTAAAATTATTACCATTACGTGATGTTTTATATTCATAAACGGAATAAGCCTGACTGTATACTCCGGGGAAAGTATCACCGGAACCGGCAGGACAGACAGGTATTCTTTTTATATATGGTCCTCCTTCCTTTTCTTTTACGAGTATGTTCAGGTCGGCAGGATATTTATTCTTGTTATCTTCTGCATACAGTTCCAGTGCCGTAGCAATATTTTTTATATTACTCTCACATGCAGCGATCTGTCCGCTCACTCTTACTTTCAGAAAATTTGGAATAATCATACAGGAGATTATTATGAATAGAACGGTAATAATTATATTACATCCGATACCGTCACCTGCCGGTTCACAGTATATATCTTTTGTCGCTTTCCATGAAGCTATTATGCCGGTAATTATACCTGCTACAGGGCATAAGTACATAATTATGAGTAAAATCCATATTACTGTAGAGATTATTTTACCTGCCGTCTCATGTTCCATTGTTAAATTTATACCTGTTATAGTTAACAGAATTATTATAAAAGGGATTACAACCGCAATACAGGCAATTTTCTTGCTTCTTATGGCCCATATATTCGGATTTTTCTGTGGTTTTTCATCTTCAATGGAAATATTTGCATATTTTGCGAGTATTTCTTTAAATTCCTGCACACTTATATATCTCTTCAGAGGATTCAGTTCTATGGCTCTTTTTACTATTCTTTCCAGTTCTTTCGAAATATTATCGTTCAGGGATCTCATAGGAGGGAAAGTGAGAGGTTTTAATGACGGGTCATATTTAGTAAGCATCTGAAACAGTATGACACCCAGTGCAAATACATCTGTCTGAGGAGTAGACCTGCCTTTCCCTTTGTATTGCTCCGGCGCGGCATATCCGGGCGAACCGTAGTTGAAGGTATCCTGTTCTTTATCGGGATTATAGTACCGGGCAATGCCGAAATCCACGAGAACCGGTTTCCCGTCAGGTTTTATAATAATATTTGCCGGCTTTAAATCTCTGTAGACTATGGGCTGATGAAAAGAATTATGTAGATAGTTCAGAATATCTGCAAGTTCTGCAGTCCATTTTATGGCATCATATTCTTTTATCGGTCCTTCTGAAGCATTTATAATTTCCTCCAGTGTTTTCCCATCTATATAGTCCATAGTCAGATAATCTTTTCCGTCCTGAGAAAAAACGCCGTGCATCTTCGGAACTCCCGGATGGTTGATTTTAGCCATAAATTCCGCTTCCCTGTGGAATATTTCCTTTGCAGCGGAAATATCAAGGCCTGCTTCCTGTGAAAAATTCAGTTCCTTTACGACGAATTTTTTATCGTATTTAATCCTTTCCACAAGATAAACATTCCCCATAGAGCCTTTACCGAGAAGTTTTACCACTCTGTATATATCATTGAGAATTGTCCCTGTTTCCAGTGTCATATCTTTTACCTCATTTCATTTATACTGAAAAATTATCTGAGTATTAAGCCCTGATAGGGATTGTACTGAGGATATCCCGCATGGTATCCGACATCCTGATGATCCTGGATGCACCATGCAGTAAAGTTTTTAAAGTCTTTTGAAACAGTATATTCGTAAGAAGTAAGATGTTTTTTATCGTAAATTTTACTGCTTCTCGGACAATCAGGAATTTTACTTATATAGGGTTTTTTATTCTTTGATAGGTCAAGCAGTTTATAAAAACCGTCAGGATAGATGCCGTCGTTTTCTGTTGCATAAAGTTCCAGAGCTATTGCCAGATTTTTTAGATTATCTTCACATAAACATAAATGGTTCATCGCACGTTCTCTAGAAAACCTTGTAATGATCATGAGGGAAAATACCATGAGGAGAATGATAGATACAGACAGGCTGTAATCAATAAATTTAACCGGCATTCCTCCATATGTTTCCTGAATATCTCCTCCTCTTTTAATGAGAAAAATCAGCCATAATACCGAACATAAAATAGTTAATAAGAAGGTCACGAGTCCTGCCGACTGAGTTTCTTTAATAAAAGAGTAGTATCTGTAGTCTATAATTACTGAGAAAATATATAGCCAGGATAATATTATTGCTGTCATTTTCATTGCCCTGCATGGTCTGTCCCATTTTGAAACGGAATTATCTGCTCTGTTTTTTTTCGTTATTTTCTCTGCTATAAAGGTAAAGATTAATGTTATGAAAATGGTTATTGCCGGGATTATGAATATAATAGATATGATAAAAAATATACGATTCATAATCTCTGAAGGATTTTGTAAATCAGGTATCAATAGAATTACTACCAGTAATAAGAAGAAGGCTAATATCGATAAAATCATTATAACTGCCGACACTTTTATAATATTTGTTCCTCTTTCTGCTATTTGCTGTATAATACCTGATCTGTTCAGGCCTGAAATTGAGAGAGACCTGTCACCTGTATTTTTTTCTGTTATTTTCTCTGTCAAAGAGATAAAGAATGATATTATAGAAGTTGCGACTGTTGAAATTATGAAAGTATGCACGATAATCTGACTTATATCATAACACAGATTATTATCATATACATTCAGAAGATTCATCAATATCATTGATATAGTGAGGAACAACATGGCCAATCCTGATAACACCATTATGGCTGCCGGCACTTTTATGAGACTTTCTCCGATTTTTGCAATATCCGGTCTCTCGATATGTTCCTCTGTCCATATAATATGTTTCTCTTCCGTATCTTTAAGATATTTCTGAAGCACTTCTTTAAATTCCGCCATGCTTATATATCTTTTCAGAGGGTCCAACTGTATGGCTTTAAAGACTGTACTTTCAAGTTCATCAGATATAAGAGGATTCAAAGATTTCATTGACGGAAACTGTAGAGGTTTTAATGAAGGGTCATATTTAGTAAGCATCTGAAACAATATGACTCCCAGACCGAATATGTCGCTCTGAGGTGTGGACTGGCCTTTCCCTTTATACTGCTCCGGTGCCGCATATCCCGGTGTTCCGTAGTTAAATGTATCGGAAGTCTTATCGGGATTATAGTAACGGGCAATGCCGAAATCTACAAGGACAGGTTTCCCGTCGGGTTTTATAATTATATTTGACGGTTTTAAGTCTCTGTAGACTAAAGGTTTTTGAAAGGAATTATGGAGATAATCGATAATCTCTGCTATTTGAATGGTCCAGGTTATGGCTTTATTTTTTTCTACCGGCTTTTTTGAAGCATTTATAATTTCTTCGAGGGTCTTTCCTTCTATATAGTCCATAGTGAGGTATTCTTTACAGTTTTGAGAAAAAACCCCGTACATCTTCGGAATCCCCGGATGGTCAAATTTTGCCATGAATTCCGCTTCTCTTCGGAAGATTTCCAGGCCATCATCATAATTTAAAATTGCATCTTTTGAAAATGTGAGTTCCTTTACTACGAATTTTTTATCATCTTCGATTCTTTCCACAAGATAAACATTACCCATGGAGCCTTTCCCCAGGAGTTTTACTACTCTGTAGATATCATTGAGAACAGTTCCTGTTCCCGGTGTCATATGTTCACCTCCAGAAATATTATATCATGGGGTTCTGGGCAGAGGGTCATGGAATGAAATTTATATTTTCTTCAAGAAATCGATTTAAGTCTTTTATTCTCACTCTTCACGACTCACGACTCACTATAATCGTGACGCGTAACGCGTTACGCGTCACGGGTACGTTACACTTTTCACTTTTCACTTTTCCCGACTACAATTTCCTCCAGTTTCCTTCACAGCAATCGAATAAATGCTCGCCGGGGCCGTCTGTGCCCGGCATGTATTTTACCACAGGGGGCTCATTTTTTGTTTCCCATAAATTTATTATCGGTTCCACAATGTTCCATGTAGCCTCAATCTCATCGAACCTCGGGAAAAGTGTGGCATCTCCTCTGATTACATCTAAAAGCAATCGTTCATATGCTTCGGGAAGACGTTTGCCGAAGGATGTTTTATAGCCGAAATCCATCTTTACCGGTTGAAGCAAAAAGTCAACTCCCGGCCTTTTTGCCGAAAAAACCAGTGATATCTGTTCGTCAGGCTGAACACGAAAAACGATTACATTCGGCTCTGCTCTGATAATATCACATACATCTCCTTCACATTCTACAGTCCTGAAGAAATTAAGAGGTGGTGTTTTAAATTGAACGGCTATTTCAGTGAGCCTTCTTTTCAGTCTTTTCCCTGTTCTCATATAAAAGGGAACTCCTGACCATCGCCAGTTGTCTATATAAAGCTGCATCGCCACATAGGTTTCTGTGTTTGAATCAGGGGCAACGGCTGTTTCTTCAAGGTAAGATTTCACTGTTTCTCCGTTGATTGTTCCGCCTTCATACTGTCCCCTGACAACCATATTTTTCACACAGCATTCAGTAAAAGGTCTGATACTTTTAAACAGTTTCACTTTTTCGTCTCTCAGAGCTTTGGCTTCAAAGGAATGAGGCGGCTCAAGGGCTACCAGGGCCAGAAGCTGCATACCGTGGTTCTGTATTATATCTCTTATGGCGCCATGTTTATCATAATATGCACCTCTTCTTCCTTCCATCCCCAGGGTTTCTGCCACGGTAATCTGTACATGGTCTATATATTTACTGTTAAAAATCGGCTCGAAAATAGAATTACCGAAACGAAAAGACAGTATATTCTGTACTGTTTCTTTCCCCAGATAGTGATCGATTCTGTAAATCTGATCTTCCGAAAGATACCTGGCCAGTTTCCTGTTCAGTTCCGTTGCCGATTTAACGTTATGTCCGAATGGTTTTTCTATGACCACTCTGGTCCAGATATTGCTGTAACCGTCGCTGATCAATCCGGAGAAAGACAGATTTTCCACGACAGGGTAGAAAAATTGCGGATCACAGGCAAGATAATATATTTTATTCCAGTTCATTCCTTTTTCTTCCAGGAATTCTTTGAGTGATGAATAGTCAGAAGGTTTATCGAAATTTCCCGGATGATAATGGATTTTTTCTCTGTATTGTTTCCAGAGTTCTTCATCAAATTCTCCAGCAAGAACGGTCTTTGCCATGTCTTCTATTTCGTTACGAAATTCTTCATCTGATTTTACACTTCTGGCAAAACCTGTAATATTTATATGTTCCGGAAGCATTCTGTCTCTGAATAAATTAAACAGTGCCGGCATAAGTTTCCTTTTTGTAAGATCACCGCTTGCACCGAAGATCACTATTGAGACAGGTATATTGCCTCCTGAAAAATGGTGAAGAATTTTTCCCCTTTCTGTATTCTTCTCTTTACAGTTACATTTATCCATAATATTCATCTCCTTATTGCTTCGTGACGCGAGATTACATCCATTGATGATGAAATGTCCCTTCTCTATCAGTTCTCTCAAAGGTATGGGCACCGAAATAATCCCTCTGAGCCTGCAGGAGATTGGCAGGCAATCTTTCCGATCTGTAGGAATCATAATATTCAAGAGAAGCCGCAGTGCCCGGACACGGAATGCCACACATTACAGTTTCTGCCACTCTCCACCGCCAGTTATGGTGTTTCTCATTGAGTATCCTGTTGAAATATTCATCCATATATAAATTTTCCAGGGAAGGATTTTTGAGAAAAGCCAGTTTTATAGGTTCCAGAAGGGTTGATCTTATTATACAGCCTCCTTTCCATATCTGGGCTATTTCATGTAATTTCAGATTATAATTGTACTCTTTTGATGCTGCAGATAACATGGTCATACCCTGGGCATAGGATGTTATTTTAGAACAGAGAAGGCTGTCATAAACTGCTTCAATCATTTTATGTCTGTCACCTCTGAATGGTTCTGACGGCCCTTTCAGGAACTGTGAAGCTTTAATTCTCTCAGATTTGAAAGAAGATATATTTCTCCCCATGACTGCCGTGTCGATGACAGATACGGGAACCCCAAGGTCAAGAGCCGCCTGGGATGTCCATTTCCCTGTACCTTTCTGGCCTGCTTTGTCCAGAATAATATCTACCATGGGTTTCCCTGTCTCTTCGTCCTTAACTCCGAGTATGTCGGTGGTAATATCTATAAGATAGGAATTCAGTTCACTTTCTTTCCATTTAAGAAAAATCTCTCTTATTTCTTCAAGACCCAGCATAAGGCCATGCCGTAAAAAATCATAGGCTTCTGCAATGAGCTGCATATCACCGTATTCAATGCCGTTATGAACCATTTTAACGAAATGCCCTGAAGAGCCTGAGCCTGTATAGGCACAGCAGGGAATACCATCTACTCTGGCAGAAATATCTAAAAATATATTTTTTACCTCTTCCCAGGCCTGTTCATTTCCTCCCGGCATAATGCATGGCCCTTTTAACGCTCCTTCTTCTCCTCCGCTTACACCTGTGCCAAGATAAAGAATGCCCCTTTTCTCTATATCTTCAATCCTTCTGTCCGTATCGGTAAAGTGAGAATTCCCTCCGTCAATAATAATATCTCCTTTTTCAAGATATTTAAGAAGTTCTTTTATATTGTCATCTACAGGTTTCCCCGCTTTGACCATTATCATAACTTTCCGGGGTTTATCCAGCATATTCACAAGCTCTTCTACGGAAAAAGCAGGTTTTATCCTTTTTCCTGTGGCTCTGTTTTTCATAAATTCCTCTGTCTTTGAAGAGGTTCTGTTATAGACCGCTACAGAATAACCGCGGCTTTCCATGTTTAATACCAGATTCTGTCCCATTACTGCAAGACCGATAAGACCGATGTTCATTATGATCACCTCATTAAATTATAGTTACTTTCATAACAACAACCATGCAAATTATGAGAATTTATTCCTCCCGTCACGCGTTACGCGTTACGCGTCACGAATTATTTTAATTCTGCATTTTTTCAAAATTCAACATATGAGAATGAGAATCCTGTCTTTTTGAATATAATCCATGTTGCACTCTATGAAAAAATATGTTATCATTACATTAAGAATGTAATCATGGAGGTAGATTTTTTATGATTCGAACACAGATTCAATTAACGGAAGAACAGTCTCAGGCTTTAAAAGACATGTCTGTGAGAAAGCAGGAGTCTATTTCAGAACTTATAAGAAAAGCTGTAGATATGTTGCTTCAGTCCAGTCCTGATATTACTGTTGAAGAGAAGAGGCAGAGGGCAATCGCTGCGACAGGCACTCTCAGGAGCGGCATAAAAGATTTAGCTGTACACCATGATAAATATTTAGCCGGGGGGTATGGGCAATGATTTTTATTGATACGTCAGCATTTATTTCTATTCTGGATATGGATGATGATAATCATGAAAGAGCGGGCAAAATCTGGAAAGACCTTGTTTTGTCCGGTAAATGTTTGATCTGTACCAATTATATCCTTGTTGAAACCATTTCATTGCTTCAGAGCCGTTTCGGTATAAAAGGAGTCAGGAATTTCCAGAGCAATATTGTACCAATTCTGGTTATCGAATGGGTCGATTCCTTTACCCATGAACTGGCAACGACAGGATTACTTTCTGCCAACAGAAAAGAATTGAGTCTCGTAGACTGCATAAGTTTTACCGTAATGAGAAAACTCTCTATTACATCGGCTTTTGCCTTTGATCATCATTTTAAGGAACAGGGATTTTTCTCTGTTGTTGATTGAGATATGAAATATAAAGAATGTCCTTTCTGTAATCACGTGGAAGAAGAAGCAATTTTAAAAAATGACCTTTCTTATGCAAGATTTGATAAATATCCTGTAAGTAAAGGTCATTTACTTGTCATACCATGGAGGCATTTCGAGAATTATTTTGATGCCACAATGGAAGAAAAGGTTGCCATTATAAAGCTCATAGATGAGGCAAAGATTTTACTTGATGAAAAATTCAGGCCTGACGGTTATAACATAGGGGTAAATATCGGTATCCCGGCAGGGCAGAGTGTTATGCATCTCCATGTTCATGTCATTCCCCGCTATAAAGGGGATATGGAAAATCCTAAAGGCGGCGTAAGGGGAGTTCTTCCCAGAAAAAGGGTTTATTGAGTTTTATAGATAGAATGGATTGGGTATTATCGGTGATAGAATGGATTGGGTATTATCGGCACCGATACCTCCCATTTACTTAATATCAGTCCCTTATATGGGGTATACATCGGATAGCCACGACTCTGTCCGATATGTTTATAGGTACACCATAAGGTGTAATTTTGAAAATCGTCAGACACTTTATAAATATAGGAATAAGAGTTCTTTTTCTGATTAAAATGTATATAGTAGTATTTATTGTAGCCCGGACAATCTGGAATGTTTTTCATGGTCTTATTCTGAAGAACGTTGTAAAGTGTAGAAGGATAGACACTATTGTTATCTGTGTAATAAATCTCCATCTCTGTTGCCAGATTTTTTAAGTTGTTCTCACAGCAGGCTAACTTACCGTCAGCTCCGGCAAGATAAATATTTTCACATAAAACACTGTAAAAAAATATTGATATAATAAGAGAAATACTGTTATATATAATGGATTTAATCAGACATTTAGATGAGTATTCTTTAGTTGCTGAAGATTTTCTTGAACCGGAAATAGAAATAATCAATCCTGATACGGGACATGCAATCAGTAAAATTAATCCGGGAATACAGGTGTATTCTACAGATATTATATTATTAGTTTCTAACTCTATTGTGAGAAAAATGAATATGAAACATAATACCGCTGCTGATACTGCACGCCATCTGGCTTTCCCGTACCATTCCGGCACGGGTGTTTTTTCCCTTTTTCTTCCGGGAGAAATACCTTTATATTTTTCAAGTATTTCCTTGAAATCCTTTACGCCTGTATATCTTTTCAGAGGATCTAATTGGACGGCTCTCAATACAATACCTTCCAGTTCTTCATTTATAACAGGATTTAGACTCTTCATAGAAGGGAATTGCAATGGTTTCTCTGACGGATCATATTTAGTAAGCATCTGAAATAATATGACTCCCAGACCGAAAACATCACTCTGAGGAGTGGACCGGCCTCTGCCTTTATATTGCTCCGGCGCTGCATAGCCGGGAGAACCATAGTTAAAGGTATCGGAAGTTTTATCAGGGTTATAGTAACGGGCAATGCCGAAATCTACAAGGACAGGTTTTCCGTCAGGTTTTATAATAATATTGGAAGGTTTCAGGTCTCTATAGACTACTGGCTGATGGAAAGAATTATGGAGGTAATCGAGTATGATGGCAATTTCAATTGTCCAGGTTACGGCTTTTTTTTCATTCAGTGGTCCCGGGGAAGAATTTATAATTTCTTCAAGGGTTTTCCCTTCTATATAGTCCATGATGAGATATTCTTTTTCATTCTGTGAAAAAACTCCATACATCGCCGGGAGCCCGGGATGGGCAAATTTTTCCATAAATTCCGCTTCTCTTCGGAATATTTCTTTTGCAGAAGAACAATCAAGACCTGCTTGCTGTGAAAAATTCAGTTCCTTTATGACGAATTTTTTGTCATCTTCAATTCTTTCCACAAGATAAACATTTCCCATAGAACCTTTACCGAGCAGATTTACCACTCTGTATATATCATTAAGAACCGTTCCTGTTTTCAGTGTCATAGCTTTTCACCTCTGGAAATATTATATCACAGGTTTTTTATAGAGGGTCATTCTAAAATGCTTTTATTGAGGTTCTATAATTGGAGAATTTCTTTTAATTCATCTTTTCTAATACGATTTTTCTCAAGTAAAGCCTCTGATAAGGTATCGAGTAAGGGACGATCTTTCTTTAAAATTTCCAGAGCTTTCTTTAGCTGGTAGTCCTAAAGAAGTAGTTGTATGATATAATAAGATAAAAAAGTATTGAAGGAGAATAAAAATGGTTTGTCCAAGTTGTGGCGGTGAAAGGACTATCAAAAATGGAACAATTCATAATGGCAAGCAAAAGTATGAGTGTAAGGAATGTGCCAGACAATTTGTAGAGAACCCACAAAATAAAATTATTTCACAGGATACGAAAGATTTGATAGATAAGTTACTATTAAAAAAAGTTTCCCTTGCAGGTATAGCAAGAGCTACTGGTGTTTCAGAGTGTTGGCTGCAAAACTATGTAAATAAAAAATACGATGTTATAGCACAGAAAGTGAAACTGAAGATAAAAAAAGGTCAATTAAGAATACAATGTGATGAGATGTGGTCTTTTGTTGGGAATAAAGGTAATAAACAATGGATTTGGCTGGCTATGGATGTAGGTACAAGAGAAATCGTAGGTCTTTATGTGGGTAGTCGTGATAGAGAAGGGGCTTGGGGTTTATGGAATTCTTTACCCGGTGTTTATCGTCAAAGTGCTATTTGTTATACAGATTTTTGGTCATCTTCCAGGGAAATCTTTCCTTCTAAAAGACACCGTCCTGTTGGTAAGGAAAGTGGAAAAACAAGTTATATTGAAAGGTTTAATTGCACAATGAGACAAAGGGTTTCGCGGTTAGTAAGAAAGACTCTTTCTTTTTCAAAAAAGATTGAAAACCATATCGGAGCCATATGGATGTTTATACATCATTATAATGATTCTATGGTTTATAGGTAAATATTAATTTTACCACTATGTCTTTAGGACTACCAATTCTTATAATGATTTAAAAATATGGCATATGGACGGAACACTTATCAAAAACCATTATGCGGAAAATCTCAGGTGTCTTTCTCCGGGCAGAGACAGGAAAGTTCTTTTCTCCTGCGGTAATGATATAAGAGTCTGTTATAACGGTAATTTCGTAAAAATCCTGGAAGGCTCTTCGAAAGATGTTTTGTCTCTGTCTTTTGCAGGTAATTCAAGATTTGTTCTTTCTGGAGGCAGTGAACTCATATTATGGGATCTTTCATCAGGCAAACCCTTACGGATAATCGACGGAGAAGAAGGAGAAATAAAAAATGTTTCTTTGAGTTTTGACGGACAGTTTGCAGTATCGGGAACGTCTCATCACTTTGACAGAAACAAAAAATCTCTTAAATTATGGGATCTTTCTGCAGGTGTGTCAATAAAAACAATGGAAACGGAACATGACTATAGAGCCATTCAATTAAGCCGTGACGGAAATTTCCTCGTGACGGCAGACAGCGAGAGAACGATAAAACTCTGGAGACTGGACTGGGAATTGCAGGAAAGTGATATGAGAGAACGGCATGAAACGTCAGAGTCTCTTATAGAAAATTTCCCTGACCTTCAGCCTATAAGCTGTCATGATCTTCCGGTGACGATGAAGAACGAAACGTTACTCTCCCGTCACACGTCACGCATCACGGGCCACGATTCTCATATATATTTAACAGGCTCTTTTAAAGTGCCGGGAGATATGATATATATGGCATATATGAGTAATGACGGGCAACTGGCTCTGTCGGCAGGCGGTTATGTAATTCTCTGGAATATGGAAGACGGGAGAGCTCTTATGAAATCCTCTCCCTATACGGGAGCAGTGAGAAGTGTTTATCTGTCTTATGATAATAAACTCATCGTGGCCGGCTATGAAGATGGCAAAATAAGGTTCTGGAATGAGTCCGGCGAATGTTTTAATGTTCTGGAAGGACATACTGGAAGGGTTACGTCTCTTTCTATAACAGGGGATATGGCAGTTTCTGCCGGCATTGACAGAACTATAAAAATCTGGCATATAGCTTCTGCTACTCTGATTAAGACACTTGAAGGTCACAGTGATGAAATATGGAATTTAGTTGTTAACGGAAATAATATTTATTCAGGGAGCAGGGATAAAACTATAAAACTGTGGGATCTAATCAGCGGGAACTGTGTGACAAGCTTTGAAGGTCATAATGATTCAATCAGGCATATATCTGTCAGTTCTGACGAAAAATTACTCCTCTCTTCTTATATGGACGGAGTTTCCAAACTCTGGAATATTTTGTCAGGGGAGATATTAAAAACTTTAAAACCATGCGGCAGAGCCATTCTGACAGGTGACGGCAGACAGATATTCTATATATCAGGTGATTCTCTCTGTCTTTATGATATAGCTTCAGATACATCCGAAAAACTTGAGATCTTCCATAAAGGACTTAATTTTATGCAGATTACTCCGGATGCTTCCTTTATGTTGACCTCCGATATGTCAGGACATATTAAAAGATGGAATATTGTTCGGGAGCTTTATTGACCTGAGCGTAAGCATGTAATAAAAGTCTTCTTCCCGTCACGCGTTACGCGTTACGCGTTACGAGAGCATATATGTATTATTTATGCTCACCTCAGTAAATGGCCGCCTATGGGGGAGTCGAACCCGGGGGCACGATGCTGGCACCCCTCTGCCTATCCTTACGGGACCCTAACCTGGATAGGCGGCTAATATTAGAAGTGGAGGGGATTACACCCTCTATCCGGAGCGTGCCGGAAAAAACTTCTTCACTTCTTACCTCATCTTCTCTCTGATTATATAATATCAGTTATGAATATAGTTGTAAGTGTCGTATGGCACATGTGAGAAGTTTAGTCGTTAGTCGTGAGTAATGTCCTATTATTTTCACTTCTCAATTCGCACTTCAGTAAAGAAGGTTTTTTTAAATTTTCTGTAGAATATTTTTATCGCATCACGTTAAATAAGGAGGTTTTTTTATGAAAGTTCTTGCCATTAACGGTTCTCCAAGAGGAGAAAAAAGTAGTACAGCCCATATCTTAAACCCGCTTCTCGAAGGTATGAGACGGGCCGGCGCTACTACTGAAATTGTCCATCTGAGTAAATTGAAAGTAAATCATTGCGTGGGATGTTACATGTGCTGGACAAAAACTCCCGGTAAATGTATCCAGAAAGATGACATGGAAACTTTACTTGAGAAGTTCATCAATTCAGATGCAGTAGTCCTGGGCACACCACTCTATCATTTTACTATGTCAGGCCTGCTTAAAAATTTTATAGAAAGGACTCTTCCCGTATGTGAACCATGGCTTGTAGAAAATCCTAATATACCCGGTGCTACAACCCATCCTGAACGTTATAAAAAACCATCTGCCATGGCTCTTGTGTCACCATGCGGTTTCCCTGAATTCAATCATTTCGATGCCCTTTCTGCATGGTTTAAACATTATGTAAAAGAAGTGGGCAGAAAAAATCTCGGTGAAATTTACAGACCTTCTGCGGAAGCACTGAGCAGAGAAGAGATGCAGGATTACTTTAAAACTTATTATGACAGTGTCCGTACTGCAGGAGAAGAAATGGTAAAACTCGGCTCTGTTTCGGAAGATGTGGAGGAACAGCTTAAATGGAATTTATTCCCCGGCGATTCGGAAACGTTCAGAAAAAGGGCAAATGAACACTGGGCTGCAATAATAGAGAAATATAAAAAACAGGACGAGTGATTGGAGGTTTCCCTGTGAAAATACTTGCCATTAATTCCAGTTACAGAGGCGAGAAAGGTTATACAGCTTTTCTTATAGATAAGGTTTTTACCGGTGTAGAATCTGCCGGTGCGGACTGTGAGGTAATTACACTGTCGAAATTGAAAATAAACAGATGTATTGCCTGTGACAGATGTCAGACAGAAGAGCATTTTCTTAAATGTATTTATGAAGATAAAGATGATGTAAAAGAAATTTTTAATAAAATGACAGAAGCGGATATAATAATCTATGGCACCCCTGTATATATATTCAATATGTCAGGACTGTTAAAGATTTTTCTGGACAGATTTTATTCTACATCCCATGTGTATGATCTGAAGATTTCGAAAAGCGGTATGTTTTTCCACCATGTAACAGAGGAAATAGCAGGGAAACCTTTTGTTCCTCTTATTTGCTGCGATAATGTTGAAAACGAGACACCTGAGAATATTATCAGATATTTTAAGACTTTTTCTAAATTTATGGATGCACCTCAGGTGGGACTCCTTCTCAGGCAGGCAGGAGCACTTGTTGGACATGGCAGTGACCGGGAAAGAGAAAAAAAATTTCCTGAAATACTGGATGCATATAAAGCTTTTGAACAGGCAGGAGCGGAACTGGCAACTCTCGGTTATATAAAGAAATCCACCCAGAGGAAAGCAAATAAGAAGATTGTTCCTTATCTTCCGCCTGTAAGATTTATTAAGAAATATGCCATTGAATATGCCAGGAACGAGATGGGCAGGCAGGTATGAACAGTGTGCAAATTGAGTATAAGCCCCTGTCCGGGAGCATACCGGGGAAATCCTGCCTGTAGGTAATGTCTATGGCTTCTCAGGCACCAGATAGTGAAATTTTTATGATCTCCTGAAGTAATATGTTCATAGGACGGAGCTTTTGTTTTTGAAGGAAAAATACTTTTCTTTTTGGATGCGATTTCAACTGTCCATTTTATCAGTATAAAACAGAAAATATTAAAGTTTGTATTTATTGAGGAAACCCTATTATGTATATTGCCTTGAAGTACTCTGCCTGTAATAAATGGCAGTGCAAGTGGCAGGTTTAAAATATCTTGCCGGTGTGAGCATAAATAATACATATGAGCTTTAGTGACGCGTGACGGGAGGAATGATTTTATCAGATGCTTGTTCCCGGGGCCGTAATTTAAAGGTACAGGAATGTTCATTTTATAGTGTATTTCATAACTTATTAGAATTTTAGTCGTCGTGACGCTTAACGCGTGACTCGTGACGGGTTTAATCCCTGCGCATCACGCATTACGCTTTACGCATTACGAGGTCATTATTTATGGATAGTTATGAAACTAACTATAAATGTCGTAAAATCTAAATAATTTATAAAAAAAATGAAAGGATGAAAGTAATGTTAAAAATTATCTCTCTATGCTTGATTTTGTCTGTTCTTATGGCAGCAGCTTCTGCGGCTAAAACCTCCGAGGTTACTGTAACGGTAAAAGAAGGCTATATTAATCTCCCGGCAGGTAAAATATGGTACAGAATTGCAGGAGCTGATAAAGTAGGAATTCCTCTCGTCGTATTACATGGAGGCCCTGCTTTCCCTCATGATTATCTTACCTCACTGGAAGCCCTTTCTGACGAAAGACCTGTTATTTTTTATGATCAGCTCGGTTGCGGTAATTCCGACAGACCATCTGATATGTCTCTCTACAGTGTGGAATATTTTGTAGATGAATTAGAAACTGTCTGCAGTGCCCTCGAGATAAATAAAGTTCATATTCTGGGGCAGGGATGGGGTAATATGCTTGCTGTGGATTATATGCTTACAAAAAAACCTGATAATGTGGTAAGCCTTATATTTGCAAGTCCATGCTTGAGTTCTTCCCGTTTTATAGAGGATCAGAAGCTTTATCTGGCAGAACTTCCTGACGATCTGCAGAAGACTATAAAAGAAAGTGAAGCAGCAGGTAATTTTACTTCTCCCGAATATCAGAAGGCTATGAACGCTTATTACAAACTTCATGTATGCCGCATTGACCCATGGCCTGATTGTGTAAACAAAAGCTTTGAAAAAATAGGTCAGCCTGTTTATGAATATATGTGGGGCCCGAGCGAATTTACAGTTACAGGAATACTTAAAGATTATGAAAGAACGGACAGGTTGAAGGAAATAACTGTTCCGACTCTCCTTACCTGTGGCAGATACGATGAAGTACCGCCGTCTTCTACAGAATATTATCAGTCTATGATGCCCGGCTCGGAGATTGCTGTTTTTGAAGATTCTTCCCATCATCATAATCTGGAGAAAAATGACGAATATATAAGAGTAGTAAGGGATTTTCTCAGACGGAGTGAAGCAGGTAAAAAATAATAACAACAATGACTTATTTCAGTCATAATCATAAATGAGAAGAGGTTTATCCTGCAAGGATTCTAATACTATTTAGCTTTAGACATAGTAGTCTGCCTGCCTGGTGTTCCGGAGAAAAAAATATCACGGCAGCACAGGTATATTTTATTGAATTATAATGTAAAGTAGCATGATATAAGCTGTAACTGTTATAAACGTTCCA
>JAKPQU010000025.1 GCA_029555925.1 Bacillota bacterium | reverse complement strand
GTTGTCCAGAAACGGGAACGTAACAAATATCACGATTTTCGATGAGACAGGAAATTCTGTCAGAAAGCTCGCAGTAAATTTCTTTATAGGCAATGAGGCCACAGTTGTCTGGGATGGAACGTCTGATGACGGCTCGCTGGTGCAAAGGGGAATTTATATTATTTATATTTCGGTTTTTGACGAGGATGGTAAAACTGAAAGATGGAAAAAGGTTTGTACAGTTTTGAGATAGAATTTTATAAACCATAGATAGCACAGATTATTTTTCACAGATTTCCACAGATTTTAGTGTTAATCCGCTGCTTAATCGTGCGCGTTTACGGTTTAAAAAATTAACTCTGTTTCTCATTGCAACTTCTCTCTTTTCAGAGAATTCTGATTTATTTGTCTGTTTTTTCTGATGTAATTAATAACCTGCTTGTTAAACTTTTCTTTCTCATCATCCAGAAAATCTATTTTTATAGGAATGTAATAAAAGATTGATTTCAGGTTATCCGGTACTACATTGCCGATTTCCCTGAATCTTACTGCATCTTTTTCAGTAGTAATAATCAATTTATTTCCTGGAGGAAGTGAATCAAGTGCAGTGTTTATTTTAGCTATATCTTTTTCAGTATATCTGTGATGATCAGGGAATTTCAAAAGTCTTATTTCTTTTTTTATTTGTTTTATGTGTTCAACAAGAGGAGCAGGATCCGCTATTCCGGTTACAAGAAGAATACCCGATAAAGTTTTTTCGTCTAAAATATTTATATTTTTGGTAGGGTGAGCCTTATCTGCAAAAACTGGCTCAGGGGTACCGTAAACAATTGTAGTGAAATACATATTCTGGTACGGAGCTTTTTTTATACTTTTCATAATTAATTTTCTCTGCAGAGGAGAAAGAGCAGGAGGGCATTTTGTGACCAGAATTATATCGGCTCTGTACATGTTTTTAACATTTTCTCTCAATTCACCGTAAGGTAGAAGGTGGTCATATATCATAAGTCGGTTATAGTCGGTAAGGAGAATTTTTAGTCCGGCTTCGATTTTTCTATGCTGGAATCCGTCATCGAGAATAATCACATCTGTTTCAGGTTTTTCCTGCAATATCCTATTTACGCCTCTGGCTCTATTACTATCGAGAGCAACGGTGATGTCGCGATGCCTCGAGTAAATCTGAAAAGGCTCGTCGCCTGTTTCGGTTGAATTCGATCGAGGGTCGGCAATAAGAAATCCTTTTGTAAGTCTTTTATATCCTCTACTTAAAATTGCCACATTGAAATC
>JAKPQU010000023.1 GCA_029555925.1 Bacillota bacterium | reverse complement strand
TGTCCTGTTTGTAATCTTGTAATTCCAAGAGACTATAATTCAGCTATATATATAAAGGACTTGGGCCTGGAGTCCCTGAGCATGGAAGCTCTAGATGCCCCCGCTATAATCCGTTAGGATTTAGCGGTGGGAGCGGTCACTTCCATATACCTGCTATTCTGTAAGAACAGGAAGGACATTTTCCGTCTTTTAAGGAATTTTTAATTATTTCGAAGCCTACACGCTGTATAAGAAGTTTTTTGCATCCCGGACAGTATGTATTTTCACCGGTATGACCGGGAACATTGCCTATATAAACATAATGAAGGCCGGTTTTTAAAGCAATCTCCCTGGCATGTTCAAGGGTTTTAACAGGAGTAGAAGGCAGATTTTTTATTTTATAAACAGGATGGAAGCGGGAGAAATGGAGGGGAACATCAGGGCCGATATTGTTTTTTATCCATGTAGCCATAGATTTAATTTCTGTTATGCTGTCATTGAGAGATGGTATAATAAGCACTACAATTTCAAACCACATTCCTTCAGATTTCAGAAGTTTCAGTGTGTTTAAAACAGGCTCCAGTTCACCTCCGCATATGTCACTGTAAAATTTGTCGCTGAAGGCTTTTAAATCTATCTTTACACCGCCAAGATATCTGCAGAGTTCTTTCATGGGTTTTTCATTTATATAGCCATTTGAAATCATTACAGTCTTTATACCTCTATCTTTACCTGTTCTGGCTATTTTATAAAGATATTCGTAAAATATGACCGGTTCATTATACGTACATGATACTGTTGCGCAATGTTCCTTTTGAGCTGTTTTTATAACTTCTTCAGGAGAGAGATAGATACTGTCCACTTCTTCCGGTTTAAACTGAGAAATTTCCCAGTTCTGGCAAAATTTACAGGTAAAATTGCAGCCTGCTGTACCGAGTGAAAATGATTTTGTCCCCGGCAGATAATGGAAGAGTGGTTTTTTTTCTACAGGGTCTATATGTACGGAAGATGCTCTGGAATAAACGAGACTTTTGAGTATTCCGTCCATGTTTTCTCGTGTATTGCAGTCACCTCTCTTATGGTTTTTTATAGAACATTCATTTGGACAGAGTTTACACAGAACTTTTTGCTTTTCTTTTTTTTCGTAGTACATTGCCTCTGTAATAAAAAGATGTTCATTCCCTGCCAGTATACCTGTCATGGGATAAGCCATCAGACAGGCTCCGCCTCCGCTGATCATATATTTTATAAGCTCTCTTCTGTCTAATTTTTTCATAATTATTGACCTGACCATAGGTATGTAATAAAATCATTAAAGCAATGAGTGATGAGCAGGGGGAGACAGGATTATTCCCACTCACTATTCACCGCTCATTACTCAATTATTTTATAATAATTTTACCGTTAATTATATCCTGCTTTACTGCATCTAGCTTTTCAAACTGTTCTTTTGTAAGAAGATCCTGGGAATATTTAAACTCCGTAAGACTTACTCCGTTATCCTTCAATCCCATTACTATTGTCCCGGCTTTGAGTTTATTATCCATATAGTCTCTGACTATAAGATATAATGCATTATCAACCCTTTTTATCATACTCGTTATTACATTTCCAGGAGCTATATAATCCTGATCTGCATCAACACCTATACAATATTTATTTTTTATCCTTGCAGTTTCGATGACTCCAAGACCGGAGCCGCCTGCTGCAGCAAATATGACATCAATATCATTAGTATACATATCCTTTGCAATTTTTTTGCCCAGATCGGGTGAAGAAAATGCTTCTTCAGTGTCTCCGATATATTTTACCTCTACGGACACATCAGGTTTTATATATTTTGCGCCTTCTTCATAACCTTTCTGGAATTTATCTATTATATCGCTCTTCATACCACCTATAAAACCAAGTTTTCCTGTTTTAGTTACCATTGCTGCGCTACATCCTGCCAGAAAAGATCCTTCGTCCTCTCTGAATATAACAGATGTTACATTTGGCAGATCCACTGAAGCATCTATGATTGCAAAGCTTACATCAGGATGCTCCTTTGCCACTTCTTTCAGAGCCTCTTCCTGAAAAAATCCGATTCCTATGATTAATTTTACTCCCTGACTTATAAGGTCTTCATAATAATTTTTTAATACGTCAACCTTCATTGGTTCTTTCGTTAAAACATTTACTCCGTCTATATCCTGATTAATCCTTGCCAGCCCTTCTGTCGCAGTCCATTCGAATGATAAATCTCCTGAGCCTCCTACAGGCATCACTATACCTATAGCAACCTTATTTTTTTCATCGCAAAGAGCTATATTTGAAATTAACGTTACGAGAAGTAACACAGTTACTATAGATAACATACATTTATTAGAAAAATACAAGTTAAAGCACTTCCTTTCCTGATTATTCCATAACTTCATCGAGTTTTTCCGTCATAAGAATAGAATTGAAAACATTCTATTCCTGATTACTCTATAATTTCGTCAAGTTTCGTCCCGTCATAAGGACAGAATTGAAAACCTTCTATATGAAATATCTCTCCACATTTCGAACATCTCAAAGCTATACCTTCATGATGGAAGGTTATGACTTTTATATTTTGAGTTTCCACACTCATTTCTCCGAAGGCAGTTTTCCCGCGCCATAATAATTTTGCAGGTATCTCTACGTTAATACTGTGGCCGTCTGTGAGGTGAAATATTGTATTTACATTGGGATTGGATGCATAAAGATCTGAAGCTGAAGAGGTTTTACCTGTAACTTCAACACTTTTTACTTTTTCAAAAGGTACTATTATTTCACTGGCTCCGCGCTTACCGTGAAATTCCTGGAATTTTTCAATCCCAAGGCCACATGTCACATTATACATAAGAGCTTTTTGATTTTTTATATCTATAATGGTAACTGCAAAGGTATTTAATTTAGGGTTTCCCGTATCTGCTGCCGGTGGCCCCTGAGCAGGTGCTGACGCTGCATTTGTAGCTACGGAAAGGGATATATGAAACATAAATAATATGGATAATAAACTTAACAGACCTACAGGTAATAATCTTTTCATTTTTTTCGTCCTTTCTTAATTGGTTTATAAAATTGTGACGCGTAACCTTTATGTGTCACGCAGGGATTTTTATGTCCATGACTTGCATCATGTTTAATCTTCATGAAAAATCTGGGCACTGAAAATATAAATCACAGAATTTTTATCTTCCCAGGCATTTCTATTCATTCCTGCTTTCCTGGATACCTGTTCAAGAAAAGTCTTTCTATCCCATCCATACTCTGTTGCTACCTGAGGGAGAAGTACTCCTCTGTAATAACCGTTTTTAATATAGAGTCCATGAGTTCCTACCTGAATTTCTTCTATATTTTTAACAGGCCTTAAAGGAGTCATTACTGAAATTTCTATTTTAATGTCTCCCAGTTCTGCCTCTTTTACAGGAGAGAAACGCGAGTCATTTACTGCAGCATTCACTGCATTATCCATTACTGCCTCATAGAGAGGTTCTACCCCTTCAAGATATCCTATACAACCTCTCAGGTCACCATGTTCTGTTAAGGTTACAAACACCCCCCTTTTTTCTTTAAGTATTTCAGTAATATTATAATTACCGGTGTCAGGTTTTTTACCTGTTGAAAGATAGGTTTTCAGAGTATCTCTGGCAAGTTTTAATAGAGTCTGTTCTTCTTCAGAACTTAGTGTTGCCGGTTCTTCATGCTTTTCACTCATAAATACTATAGAAGCATAGCTGACAGAATTTTTATAATCTCCTGTAATCTCACCTGACGTAGAATATTTTAGAAGTGTTCCCTTTGTTTCTGTTCCCATCACAGACATCAGTAAACTTATGGGGGAATAACCGCAAATAGTATCTCCGTTGCCGGATATGTAATTTAAAAAGCCATGAACATCCTTTTTTAAGATAAAATTAATGGCTCCTTTATCCAGTTTATTGAGATTTTCAGGTATATGTTCTTTAAAAGGTACATACCCGTAATTCTGGCCGTAATGAGTAAAATCAGAACTGGCTATTACTACGGTATTACTATCAACATACCTTTTTATTACTTCAGCTACCTTCTTATAATCTCCCTCCTTTAGATTTCCTACCATTACTGGTATTATTTTAAAGTTTTCTGCAATTCTTTGCAGAAAAGGCAATTGAATTTCAATGGAATGTTCCTTCTTTTCTCCTTCTTCATCTGTAGTAAAAAGATTTTCTTTCATAAGTTCATTGCAGATAGTCGTGTCTACAGGAATTTTCCCGAGAGGTGTGATGTAATGGGTATAGGCAGATACGGCAAGTCCTTCGAGATAACTTTGATGGCATGTACCAAGGATGATTACTCTTTTAACATTAAGTGTTTTTAGTGCCGTATATCCGAAAGCTGCTACGGAACCGGAATATTCATAACCGGCATGAGGAACTATTAAACCATAAGGTAATGAAATTTTTTCTTCTGATTTTGCTTTTTTTAAAAAATTATCTATCTCTTCTTTTAATTCTTCTTCCGAACCTTTATACCATGATCCTGCAAGAGCCGAAGGCCTTATTTTTTCTGTCTTTTCTTCTCTTTTATCTGATGTCGGAGTTCCTCTGGCTCCTGAAAAAAAACAACTGGTGAGAAGGATAGATAACATTAATATGCCAGACAGTGAAACTACTCCCGGAAAGAAAGGATCTTTATTCATAAATATCACCTCAGAGAGGTTTATTTCAGAGAAATAAATTAACTTACAGTAAAAAAATTCTATAGAAAAAAAAAAAATCCTCTGTATTTTTCAAGTTGATATTTTGCTTGAAAGATAATACAATAGTGAAGAGTGAAGGTTGAAGAGTAAAATATAAATCTGTTATAACCTCTTCACCACTCACAGATCACCCTTCACGGATTAAAATATTATGATGGATTTTAAACCGGGTAAAATTTTAAAAAATAGATATGTTCTTGAGGCTCTTCTCGGGAAAGGCGGCATGGGAAAGGTATATCTTGCCGTATCTATTAAACACCCAGAGCTGAGATTTGCCATTAAAGAATTACTCGATGTATTTCCTTCTATGGAAGAAAGAGTTCTTGCCCTGGAAGCACTTGATAAAGAGTGTAACATACTTTCAAGTATACGCCACCCGAGACTGCCGAGAATTGTAGAAAAATTCAGCCAGGATGAAAGAGAATACCTGGTAATGGAGTTCATTGAAGGTGAAACTCTTGAAGACAGGTTGAAATCAAATAATAGACCTTTTGAGGAGCAGGATGTAATCCTTATCGGGATTCAACTGGCAGAAGTGCTTCATTTCCTCCATACTGCTCCTGAATACCCTATTATTTACAGAGATTTGAAACCTTCCAATATAATTCTTCAGCCCGGCCCTGATATTGATATTAAACTTGTAGATTTTGGTGTGGCAAGATTTTATAAACCTGATAAAAGCAGTGATACCGTGAGGTTTGGCTCTCCCGGTTATGCTGCGCCGGAACAATATAGAAAAGAAAAGCAATCTATCCCTAAATCCGATGTATATGCACTTGGCGTGATAATGTATCAACTTCTGACTCTTTATGACCCTACTGTCACTCCCTTTAAATTTAAGCCTTTACGTTCTCTTAACCCTTCTGTTTCGGAAGAACTGGAATGGATAATAGGGAAAGCTATAGAGCTTGATCCTGTTAAAAGATATCATGATATGGAATTTTTTTCTGAAGAATTAAAGGAATATTATAGAGATAAGTTTGGCCCTCTGGAAGAAGATTATCGTCTTGATATTTTCCGTTATAACCATATGGCGTACCTGCCGAATCTCAAGGTAAGTAATCTTGCAATAGTCTCTCTTGTTACAGGAATATTGAGCATTTATGCATGCCAGTGTTTCCCTGTGTTCTTTCCATGTCCCATTATAGCCCTTGTAACAGGTAGCATGGCGAGAAAGAGTATGAAGCTCAGAGAATCTGTTAATCCCAATGAGAATTATTTAATTATGGGTGGTATGATAACAGGTGTAATAGGGCTGATTTTTCAGCTCGTATATTTACTTATTATATTATTTCCCTATCTCTGGAGGTGAATTTTATGGATAAAGAAGAGAAAAAAATTTATCGCGGGCCGATGCCCTGTGAAGACGAGATATTTGATTTAAAGAATAAAGGCGTAAAATCTATCGTTAATCTTCAGAGAGAAGATGCTTCCAGAAAAGGATTCATAGAGAGTCTCGGTATGAAATTTTTTCATATTCCCGTAATAGATCATACTGCTCCTACTGTTGAACAGATAGAGGAATTTATTTCCATTGCGGAAAATGAAGAAAATCTTCCGCTCTATGTCCACTGTCTGGCAGGTCTTGAAAGAACCGGGACTATGTTGGCATGTTACAGAATATATACAGGCTGGGACTGTGAAGATGCTATAGCCTATAATTATTATGAAACACGATGGCCTCTGATGGAATGCCAGAAGGAAGTGGTAAGAGAATATGCCAGAAGAAGAAATTTTTAGAGTTTACCATTTTTTAATATTTTACCTCTTTTACTTTTTCTTTGAAAAAAATATATACGCTGTAAAATTAAAAAAATATTTACATTTGAAAGATTTTATGATATACTTTACCATAGGATTACTCTGAATATGGAGGTAATCTGTATGAAAAATCTGCTTTTGAAAATTTCTCCCCGCGGATTTGCTCTTATAACAGCTCTCTGGGTGATTGTAGTCATGATAATATTATCTACGGCACTCATTGCTACTTCAACAAATACACTGTTCCTGGCAGGTAATTATAGAATAAGGAAACAGGTGACTGCTCTTGCCGAATGTGGCATAAATGAAGCCATGGCACATCTCATAAATGATAAAACATGGGGTAAAGGTTCTTCTGTTTCTTTACCTGATGCAGATACTCCTGACCCGTTAAAAAAATTACCTGAAAAGAGTAATTATTATTTAACCTTTGATACAACAAGAAAATACTTTTCTGTCAATAATCTTACCGGTTCTATTCCTGCAACCGGATACAGAAGCAGAACAGTTCCCCCTTATACGGCAAATTTAATCTGTGTTGCTACTGCAGGAGGAGTAACAAGGATTGTTGATGTTTTTATACAGCCTGCAAATGATACTAAATGTGCTATACTGGCTCAAAATAAGCTTCTCTTAAATTTAAAGGGAACTCTTAATTTTTTCAGTGAAAATTCAGGCAATCCTCTTATGCATTCCAATGCAGATTCGAATGACATTATCACTGATAGTTTAATGACAGGGGTCTCCGGTAGATCCTTGAGAACTGGCAGTACCGTTGCCTCATCTGTTTCACAGATCGACATACCGGCCCTGGTAGTCCCTGCAGATGCAGATGCTTCCGGTGAAAAACCCTGCGTAATGCCGAGAGGTACCTATACAAAACTGAACGATAGCAGTTACAGTTTTCATGATGAATATAATGTTACGTCTGATATGACTGTTGGCAATGGTACTTTACCCGGTGTGAATGTAAAAGACGGAAGACTTGTTATCTCTAAAAACCAGATAGTAAGCGGTACTGTGACGGTTAAGGGTGATCTGGTTTTTGAATCGGGAGCATATCTTCAACTGACAAATGATAACAGTTATAATACATGGGGCGGAAATGAATCTGTTGCTCTCGGAAGTCTGACTATGAGCGGTACCATAACAGGTAATGGAAGTGTAGTGGCAGAGAGGGATGTAACATTTGATGTTACACAGTTTTCTTCTTCCTCTGACCCCAGGTCAAAGATAAATATTTTCGCAGGAAATACTGTTACAATGGTATCTAAATCCGATAAACCTGCAGAATTTTCCGGCATGATCTATGCTGGTAAGCTGGTAGCCAGTGAGATAACAGACGGTGCAGGTAATCCCAAGGATCTTACATTATATGGCGGTGTATTTGTAAAACAGAATACACTGGATCCTTTAACAGGCCATTCAACATCTGTAGTTGCAACCCCTGTTCCTACTGCGACTCCTGTTCCTACTGCGACTCCAATTCCTGTTAAAGGTCCCGATGACGGTAATAACCCGGATAATGACGATGATGCGCTGGTATTAAAGAAATCTATGAAAATAATGGCGGCAAAAAAATTATTATTTCCTTTAGAGAAAGAGCCGGTTATAGTAGAAGCGGCACCTGTAATCACAGATGGTGATATTGTAATAGAAAATGTTGACAATTTGAATATAATCTATGATGAAGATTATTTGAATGTAATAAATGCAAAACAAAGTTATAGCAATTACAATATTGCTTCCTGGACCGAATATAGTGAATAACCTTTTGTATATAAAGAGGTAATTATGTTAAAATTAGAAAAACTTCCCTGCATTAAAAGGGGGTTTTCTTTATCTGAACTTGTTATTGCTCTTTTTCTCCTTTCTGTTGCATTACTTGCAATAGCAGCAGTTTTCTTCAGTGGAACGACTGCCATTAAAAAAGGTTCCCTCACATCTCAGGCCACAGATATAGCTTATAATGAAAAGGTATATCTTGAAACATGTGATTTTAATACACTTGTTGACGGATTACCTGTTAACACTATATGTGTTCCGGGCAATAATTTTTTTTCCACAAGATATCCTGTGAAAGTCGGAAATTTTCAGGTAACATGTCCGGAAAGTTTTTATCGTTCCGCCGGTAATCTGAAATTACTTTATATTAAGGTTAAAGTCTCAAACATACCGGACGTTTCGAAATCTTCTTCTGCCAGAAACACTGTATCGGTAAGTCTGGATGTAATTGTATCAAGTAATACAAATTAATTCTCAGGAAAGCAGGTCGGGAGATTGTGAAATGTAAAAAAGGCGTGACCTTAATCGAGATAGTTATAGCTTCATTCATACTTCTGATGATTGTTTATGCGATTTATGATATATTTACCCATGGACTTCTTATGTGGAGACATGGTTCTAAGAAGATGGAAAATGAACAGAAAGCCATTGTAGTATCGAACAGGCTCTTTTACGAACTGAAGCTTTCTCCTGCCAGCAGTCTTACTACCTTTACCTGTAATGGTTCTTCTGTTAATAATTTAAATTTTGTTGATACCTCAACGGTACTGGAACATGACAGTAATGCCAATAACGGTATATCTTTTCGTTCGCCGATTGATCCAAATACAGGTGATATTGTATTTGACAACTGGATGGGTAAACTCAGGTGGCAGACATATAATATATATTATACAAAGCCTGATCCTGTGGACAACAGGAAGAAAATTTTTTATAGCAGAGAATTATCCCTTGGAAGTAAAACAGGAGAAGTAAATTCAACGCCTCTGGAATTATTTGTACCTGATGTCGGAGGTTCTTTTCAAATATCAGATTATATAAATGGAACCTTTCCGTCTTCTGAACTTTCGCCTGAAAGAACTGTGTGCCGTGATGTCGTTAAAGCCCTTTTCCGCCGTAACAGTTACAGAGAAGTCGAGTTTTTTATAGAAGTAGGACAGCAGGATTTTGCCTCCAACGGTAATAACAGAATAAATATTATACTCAAGAACTGAGACAGGGATTTATATGAGAATCGTAACGCGTAACGCGTTACGCGTTACGCGTAGCTTCCACGACTCACTCTTCACTTTTCACTCTTCACGACCCACGATACTATTTTGTTAAAATTACTTCAGCAGCCTGTTATATCTTTTTTATTACAGGTCCCTGCGGTGTATCTGATACAACATAGCCTTTTTCCGTTATTTTTTTTCTGAGTTCATCGGACAGTGCCCAGTTCTTATTTTTTCTTGCATTCTGCCTTTCCTCCACGAGTTTTTCTACTTCTTCATCTACCGGTTCGATGTTTTTACTTTCTTCTTTGATTTTCTCTATACCAAGGGCAAGAATTTTATCAAAATCAAGGAGAAGTTCCATTTTCTGGCTATTTCCCAGTGTATCATCTTTTATGACCGACCACATTACGGCAAGCCCACGGGGGGTATTGAAATCATCATTCAGTGCTTCTTTAAAATTCTCTATATACGAAGGAATTTTTTCTGCTCCCCTGTCAGAGGGAGAACCTTTTATTTCAATTACTTTTTCTTTTAAATGAGTCATACCGTTTCCTGCTCCGGAAAGTCCTTCCCAGGTAAATGTAACAGGTTTTCTGTAGTGGGAATTTAATAGGAAATACCTGTAATCCATTGGATCTATACCCTTATCTATAATACGTTGAAGGGTAATAAAACCTTCTCCTGATTTTGCCATTTTCTCTTTACCCATAACGAGAAATTCATTGTGGAGCCAGTATTTTACAAAATCTTTTCCTGTAGCAGTTTCTGCCTGGGCAATTTCATTCGTATGGTGAACAGGTATATGATCTATGCCTCCCGTATGAATATCAAAGGTCTCTCCCAGGTAGTGCATTGACATGGCAGAACATTCTATATGCCAGCCGGGGAACCCTTTGCCCCATGGACTATCCCATTCCATAGCCCTTTTTTTATCTTTCGGGGAAAATTTCCACAGGGCAAAATCAGTAGGATTTTTTTTGCCTGCTGCCATTTCAACCCTTCTTCCTGCCATGAGTCCTTCTATATCCAGCTGTGCCAGTTTGCCATAATCTTTCAGACGTGAGGTGTCAAAATAGACTCCGTCTTCTATTGTATAGGAATAGCCTTTTTCTTCTATTTTTTTTATCAGGTCAATCTGTTCTTTTATATGATCTGTTGCTTTACAATAAACATCAGGAGGCAATATATTGAGTAAAGCTAAATCTTTTTTAAAAGCTTCAGCATAAAAATCCGCTATTTCCCATACGGTTTTCTTTTCCCGGGAAGCACCTTTCTCCATTTTATCTTCTCCGGAATCTTCATCTGATGTAAGATGACCCACATCTGTTATATTCATAACATGTTTTACTTTATATCCGTTATATAGAAGAGTTCTTTTCAATATATCTGAGAAAACGTATGCTCTCAGATTTCCTATATGGGCGTAATTATATACAGTAGGACCACAGCTATAAAACCCTACTTCCTGTCCACATGGTACAAATCCCTCTTTTTTTCTTGTGAGAGTATTATATAAAATAAGCATTTTTTTACTTACGTTCCTTATCTTTCAGAATTTTTTTGAAAACCTTACCTGTAAGGGATTACTTGCTGTTCCTTGAACTTATATTATTTATGGCAACATTGACTGCCAGAACCGGATGGTTATAACGAAGAATGAGAAGATATTCCTCTCTTCACCCTTCACCCCTCACGGTTCTCATATAAATCTGAGAACCCTGCTTACAGGAGATTACTTGCTTTTCCTTAAATTTATATTGTCTATGGCAACACCTATATAATTTGCTATCAGTTCTGCCATAGTGAGTTCATTGTCACTGAAGGTTCGTTTCTCCTTACCATGACATTTTATTTGAAGCACTCCTGTAACATTGCCCAGATATAACACAGGTATTTCCATAAAGGAACAGTATATTTCTCCTCTTGATTTTTCTTTTAATTTAAGAGATACAGGAGATGTGAGATCCAGAATACCGGTTTCTACTACAGGTTTTTTCGTTTCCACCGTCTGACTTGTTATGGGAAATATATCCAGTGCATAGGACTGACCTATTTTATATTCCGATATGCCTTCCACACTTGATTTTTCAGCAAGGATTTTAATATGTTTACCTTCTTTTTCTAACATAGACAGACAGCAGTATGTGGCAGAATACTGCTTGAGTATATTCTGAAGCAGTTTATCAGTGGCTTCTTCTTCGGTTTTACTGCTTACAAAAACATCTATTATGCCTGTAAGCAATTCCAGCTTTTTACCGCTCAGATCCAGTTCCTCTTCTGCATTGAATTTTTCTACATAGAGTCTTCTTTTTTCCACAGCCCTGTAGATTGTATTGATTATATCAGTATAAACAATAGGTTTGTTTATATAGTCATAGGCACCCATCTCAAGAGCCTGAATGGCGAGATTTTCATTTTCCTGATCTGCTATAAGGATAAAAGGTAATTCATCGTCTATTTCCTGAACAGTTTCAAGAACCTGAAAACCATCTTCTTCCCTTAAAAAAAGCTCTACAAGAACTGCATCATAATATTCTGTTTCCAGCAGTTTCGATACTTCACTGCAGTTAATGGCAGTACTTACTTCATAACCTTCTTCTTCGAGAAGTCTTTTCATAGCATATGCAATATCTTCTTCATCATCAACAATTAATATGTTGCCCATAATTGCCTCCTATTATTAACAGATTAAGGTTTTTTTTATATTCTCTAAAGTGTAAAAAAATCCTTCGTCAAAAGGTTTATAAAAATAAGGAGCACGAATAAACAGGACTTACGCAAAAAAATAAAAGGAATCCTGTCATTACGAGCGAAACGAAGCAATCCCGCTGGTAGAAACTACCGGGTTAAGCATAAATAATACATATATGCTCTCGTAACGCGTAACGCGTGACGGGAGTAAGACTGTTATTACATGATTATGCTCAGGTCAGTAATAGTTTTATGAAATCAATTATAATTTCCAGTAAAAGTAAATCTACCTGTCGTAAAAACACTATCATTGTTAAATCTTATCTGGCATGATATAATTTAAAAATATAGAAAATTTTATTTTTAACGGCTTGAAATAAAGCTTTAGATGAAAATTAATTAGAGTCAGTTTATCTGAATAATTTAACTGAATTTCTTTTTACGGGGAGGGAAAATATCTTATGGAAGAGCTCCTGATTGATAAAGAAATATTTCGGAGACAGAGAGACAGCCTTTTTAAAATACTTAAAATATTGATAGAAGCTATTGAAGACAGAGATAAATACTGGAAGGGGCACTCTATAAGAGTAACGGAAAGAGCCATGAAAACCGCAGGAAGCCTCGGCCTTTCAGAAGATAAGATACAACTTCTCGAGTGGGCGGGATATCTTCATGATATAGGTACAGCCACTACAAAACAGTCTCTCCTTCATAAAACAGAAAAACTTGTAGAAGAAGAAAATGAACAGCTAAAAGCCATCCCGCTTAAAGCTCATGAATTGCTTTCTCCTATGAATGATCTGAAAGAGGTTGCCAGGATAATTTTACATAAATCGGAGAAATTTGACGGCACAGGCCATCCTTCAGGTCTTAAAGGTGACGATATACCTGTTGAGTCGAAAATTCTGAATATTTCCGAGGCCTATGACAGTCTTACAAACAGCAGACCATACAGAGCCGGATTCTCTCACAGAGAAGCTCTGAGGATTATAGAAGAGGGAAAAGGAACAAAATATGATCCTCTTATAGTAGAGGCTTTCCTGGATACTTTTAAAGATGAAGAGAAGAATATAGATGATAGGCCACAGGTATGTATGGAAGAAAGAAAGAAGGTTCTTAAATCTTATGATGTTAAATCTGTCCCTGCTGTAGCAGGTGACACTGACATTACCATATACGGTTTCGGTGTGCCTGCCGTTTTTCTGAAAGGTGAATTTATAGAAGATAACGAATGGAAAACAAAAAAAGTAAAATTACTGTTTCTCTATTTGACTTTGCAGTGGAGCCATAAGGTGTCGGAAGATAAGATTATAGATATGTTCTGGCCTGATAGCCCTGTAGATAAAGCAAGGCAGAACCTTTATAATGCAGTCCATCATGTAAGAAAAATAGTTTCAAAAAGACTTGCTATACCTCCAAAGGGAATAATTCATATCCACCATTCCACCTATCAAATCAATACAGACCTTTCCTGCTGGTATGATGTAAATGAGTTCGAGAAACTTTATAATTCAGGTATGATAAAAGGTGAACAGGGATATGTTGATAAGAGTATATCAGACTTCAGGGAAGCAGTTGAACTTTACAGGGGAAGATTTCTTGAAACTTACTATGATGACTGGGCGATACAGTACGGTTATGAATTTCAGGAAAAATTTGTTTATATGTTAAAAGAGATTTCCCGTAATTATATGGAGAATGGAAATTATCAGCAGGCCATAAATTATGCCCAGAAGGTTTTGAAGGAAGACCCCTGTGATCAGGAAGCATACTGTTTAATCATGGAAAGTTATTTCATGCAGGGGAAATCGGAACAGGTAGTCAGACATTATCTCCTCTGCTCTCAGACATTACAGGAGGAAGTCGATATTAAACCGTCACGGAAGGTTACGGAGATTTATTTGAAAGCCAGGGGAGAACAGGCGTAATGTGTTGGGAAGATTAAAATACAAAACCTGACACTTGAAACCTGGCACCCATAATTTATAAAATGTTAACAATATTTTAACAAAAAATTATTTCTTTTTTCTTTTTTTACGTCTATAATTTAAACTAATAGAATATTATCTATCTCTAAGGAGAGTGAAATTATGAAAATAGATAAAACAATGTCCCAGCAGATGACAGGTGCTTCGGGGCCGGTGAAAAAACAGGTTTCTGAAGAAAGCAAAGGGCCTTCCGATTCTTTTACACCTGGCGGTAGAACAGATGATTTAAATATAATGGCTCCGCCAATGAAAGATGCAAAATATATCCTTACTTCCTCTGACGATGTTCTGTCAAGAGAAGATTATGATCCGACCAGCAGCAAATATACATTTATGTTTGATACAGGGGGACATGAAAATATAAAGGATGTACAACTTAAAGGATCTTTTAATCCGGAAACCGGCAAGTTTGATCCTAACTGGAACAAGAATAAAGGTATAACAATGTATGATGACGGCACTCACGGTGATAAAAAGGCTGGTGACGGTGTCTATACAGCCACTGTTGAACTGGATAGAAGCAGTCCGGTAAAGCAATTTGCCTGGGGGGTTACGGGAGATATTTATGACGAAAAAGGGAAAAAGGTTGTTGATGATAAATGGCTTATGGCAGAAAACAGCCCGCGAACATTTGAGGTAGACGGCCCCTTTACAAAACAGGTATATCGCCTCACAACACATCATCTTATGGGAGTTCATAAAAAAGGTGAAGATGGAATATCCTTCCTTACCTGGTCTCCTGAGGTAGGTAAAGGTGATCTTAAAGATTATAAGCTTTTCGTAGATATATTCGATAAGGACGGAAAACTGGAATCTTCTACACCTATGATGAAAGATCCCATAACAGGCAACTGGAATTTACAGAAAGATACAGGCTGGAAAGAGCTGGAAGGAAAAGGTTACCGTTATTCCGTAAGGGATAATGAAGGAAAACCTCTTAAAAAAGGCGGCAAGACAGATGTATCTTACAGTGATCCCTATTCCAGATTCCTCCAGGGACAGCAGAGAGGTGTGGAGAGAATATTTGTAGATCCTATTTTAGGTATAGAAACAGGATGGTACGATGACTCCGGTAAGGGCGGCTGTAATTATGCAGATAATCCTCAGTGGGGACGTTTTACTGTAGATAACAGACCGAATGCAGACAGGGTACAGCTTGTTCTTATAGATGAGAATGGTAAACAGCTCTCCAAAAAAGAACTTTTAGACAGACTCGGCGAACCGAAACTTGTTAAATATGAAGATGCAAAACCTGAAGATAAAAGAGATGTGGATACACTGAAGAGATGGCAGGTAGATGCAAGCGGAAAAGTAACTCATTACCAGTGGACTGACGGTGTAAAAGAAGACGGCACAATAGATATGAAAAAGGTTGGAGATGCATGGGTTTCTACCGTAAATAATTTTGATAAACTTAAAGGTCTGAAATATGAATTCATGGTATATGAAAATGGTAAGCTTGTAGGTGATAAAGATGGAGACGGGAAACTTTCCGAAGAAGAAAGAAAAAATACACCATTTAATGATCCCTTCAGTAATGTCATAACAGACAGACCGGGTGCGGAAAGACTTTCTCTTATAAAAGAATCCAGTTATAAATTCAAATACAGTAATGCTCCGAGAAAGAATGAAGATCCTAAAAAGGTTGTCATTTATGAAGCTCATGTAGGAAGTTTCATGGGCTCAAAGGATAATGCAAATCCGTCTTCCTTTAAGGATATGATTGCAAATCTCGATTACATAGAAAATCTCGGAGCAAATACCATAGAATTGATGCCTACAAACGAATTCGGTGGAAAACGTGACTGGGGGTATACGCCTGATTATTATTTTGCAGGTGCAGAAGCCTATGGATTTGAAATGCCTGTAAAAGAAGCTTTAGAAAAAGGCATTGTCAGGGCAGATGAAGTGAAAGGTAAAGATTCCGTATGGGTTCATGGAACAGATGCCATAAAGGTATTTGTAGACGAAGCTCATAAGAGAGGATTTGACGTATTTGCCGACGTGGTTTATAACCATGTATCAGGTAAAGCAGATGCAGATAATCCTCTCAATATGATAGACGGAGACAAACAATCCTTCTTCAAGTGGTGGGGACAGTATACAAGTGACTCTCCATGGGGCACAAAACCGGCCTACAGTGCAGATGAAGTAAAGCAGTTCTTTACCAATAATGCAGTTCAGCAGATTGACGAACTCGGTTATGATGGTATAAGATTTGATTTTGTTCAGGTTCTTCACGATACAGGTTCCACCGGTGAAAAATGGGAAGGTATGCAGACTCTCAGGAAGATTAATAAAACTATTGACAATGTAAGCCCTAACGCAGTTACAATAGCAGAAGATTTCACTCATAACTGGCTCGTATCTGCCGATTATGATAAGAGTGAATGGCAGGGTGAAAGTAACTGGAGAATGGAAAAGCAGGGCATGGGCTTTAACGGAGTCTGGAGTGACAGATTCCACCATGACCTGGTTCATGCAGTGGAAGGTTCTGACAGTATGGACAGACTCATGGAAGCAATTACCTGCCATGTAGGTGTCGGAGGGGCAGAAAATGCAGTTAACTATTCTCACAGTCATGATGAAGTTGGAAATTCAGGACAGTGGGTCGCAAGAATGGCTGCCCATAGCAGAGACGACAACGAAGTAAAGAAGCCCTATCCGAGAGCTATGGCTAGAACCGCAGCGGCTGTTACCCTTACAGGAACAGGTACTCCTATGATATTCCAGGGCGAAGAATTTCTTGATAATGCTGATTATAAACATGGCATTACATCTACCTGGGGAAATGATCTCGCCTGGCTGAAACTTGATATGAACCCCGCAAAACTGGCTGAGATTAAAAATGCGGCGGAAAATCCGTCTCTTCTTAAAGGCATGAGCAACCAGGATAAGGATTTTGTTCAGAGATATATGAACATGAATCAGGAACAGAAAACGGAAGCAGAGAACCTTGCCAACAAGAGGGGCCATTTCAACTGGTATAAAGATCTGATTGCTCTGAGAAATAACAGTGAAGCTTTTACGTCAGGTTCTCAGATAAACAGAATCTTCACACATAATGGCGACAGGGTCATGGCCTATGAAAGAAAAGGCGGTAATGATGATTATATAGTGGTTTCTAATTTCAGTGATCAGAACCGTCATGGATATAAAGTAAATCTTCCTCCCGGAAAATGGCAGGAAGTTATGAACAGCGATGCAGCTATATATGGCGGAGATAATGTCGGTAACGGAGGTTCTGTTGTAGACGGGAACAGCGGACTTTCATTGCCTAAGGGCGGGACAGTAATATTTAAACGGGTTGGCTAGGTTTTTTAGATAGTAAATTTTAAGAGGTGAGGCTATTAACCTCACCTCTTATTGTCAGTTACTATCATAAGCAACGTGTGGTTGTTTGACTCACGACTCACGACTCACTTTTTATTATCTCCCTGACTCTGGAAGAAAAATTCCATTTCTCCTACTTCCTGACCTCCATTTAATTTTTCAGTTATTTTATAAGCGTCAAAAGCGGAAAATGCGCATAAAAGCAACAGAGGAGCAGCAGAAAGTCCAGCTGAAAAACAGCTTGCACATATAAGCACAACAGCTCCTACAAGCAAAAGGGCTCCTTTGGTTATCTGTCCTACCAGTATCTGCCCTAATCCCGGTATTACCGCACTGGCAACAGCCATCCAGAGAGGCTCTTTTTTACCAGAAGGTTGAATATATTTTTTAGGTGTTACAGATGTGGGAGCATAGCTCGGTGTAACACTGCTTTCCTGTACGTTAGGACCGGATGATTCATAGAGCGGTGATGCACAGGTTGTACAGAATCTGTTTTCATCATCATTGGCACTTCCACATTTCGGACAATCCATTTGTAAAACCTCCTTCTGAATTATGTTTCGTGACGCGTGACGCGTGACGCGTGACGCGTGACGCGAGGATTATTTATGAATTGTTACTTTATAATTCTATAGTAATATATAAAAATCCTTTCACTGAAGTAGAATTTCGAGTCTATCTATGGTAAAATGATTGTATTAATAGTGAAGGGTGAAGAGTGAAGGAAAGAGGTTTTATTATAGTTAGTTTCATAACTATCCATAAATAATGACCTCGTAATGCGTAAAGCGTAATGCGTGATGCGCAGGGATTAAGCCCGTCACGCGTCACGACGACTTAAATTCTAATAAGTTATGAAATACACTATAAAACCCTTTGTATTGTGATAGGATTTTTTTATAGGCATCACCAGTCACGCGTTACGATCTTCAATAAATGGAGGAAACCAATGAAATATCTCATAGTGAACGCTGATGATTATAATCTGACAGAAGATGTGTCCCGTGGCATAATAGAAGCTTCCCGTAATGGTATTGTTACCAGTACTACTGTTATGGTCAATATACCTGGCTTTGATAAAACCGTGAATTTACTTTCAAATGCTTCCGTATCTGCAGGGATACACTTTAATCTTACCTTTGGAGAACCGCTCTGCAATGATGTGCCTGCTCTTGTAAATAAAGAAGGACGATTTAACAGGAGATTTGAGATAGAACCGGAACACATATCCCAGGTTGTAAGAGAGATAGATGCTCAATATAATAGATTCCTTGCCTCAGGTATAAAACCGTCTCATTTTGATTCTCACCATCATGTTCATACAAAACCTGAATTGAAAAAAATATTTTTTGATTTTGCCCGTGAAAAAAATCTTCCCATGAGATCACGGTCAGGGCTTCATAAAGATGAAACATCGGCGCTGAATATTAAAACTCCTGATTACTTTTATGAAAATTTTTACGGTGACCGGGCCACTGTATCCACAATGGAATATATTTTGAAAAATTTAAAAGACGGTGTGAGTGAGATAATGTGTCATCCGGGATATAATACTGATTTCCTTGAAGGAATTTCATCATACAATAATAAAAGAGAGAAGGAGTTAGCAGTGTTGACAGCACCTGAAATGTTAAATCTGGTCAATGAGCTTGGTATTAAACTTACAGATTATAATAAGTTCTAGCAGATAGAGGCTTGACATTATTAAGTATGCCGGAAATAAATGAATTAAATGAAAAAAAATCTACAATTGTTTTAATAATTAGTTTAATCTGCTCGATTATTACTATAATTCTAATGTGGAACATGGTTATATTGATATATATAGCAGGTTTATCTTATGGCATTAAAGTTCTTTTTGATAGAAATACTGATAGAACAATTAAATCAATAGTATTTTTATCTATACTTGGCCTGGGCATTTTTAGTTATTTCCAGAGTAGAAGTTATGATGGTAATTTGTTCGCCGTATGTTATCCTGCAATTTTAATTCTAACTATTTTTATGGATAAGTTATTAAGGCAAAAAGTGTGTTTTCGTTTTATCGCAGCGGTTATACTATCTTTTTTTATCTTTTAAACAATTATGTTATTATCTAAATCTGTTATCTTTTATAATAATATAAAAAATAAATTTGAAATAATTTTGAGACAGGAAGATAATAAAGTTTTGATTAACGGTAAATTTATAGTGGCTCATATTCTTGTAGATATTACAACTATTCTCATAAAGGATTATAAACAGATAGATATGAGTCCGGATGGACGTATGGTTATGTTAAAAAAATTATAACAGGAATGTATATTGAAAAATTATGAAAAATGAAAAATCAGTAAATTTAGCGGAAGAATTAATATTATACAAGCAAAAGTCTTTGTTTTTTAAAGAAGTGGATGAAATTATAACACTTTTATCTCGCTCTGAAATACTGTCGGTCAATAAACATATTACCGAAATAAATACAGGTCAGGGAATAACCCGTACGTTCGGCCAGAATTGTATTCAAATAAATAAGCAGGGAGATATATTTATTTTACTGGAATCAGCCTGGCAGGTTAACATAATGGAAAGAAAAAGAGATTTTTCCGTAACATTTATCTCTCCCTATCACAGACAGTTTACATTTGCTGTTCCTTTTTCCGGTAAAGATTCTTTATCTGTTTCCTTTACACTGGACTTTCAGAAAATTATCTTCTTTATTCTCCCTGATGGCAGAATATTACTTTCAGTAATTTATTTTCTGGGCTGTACCTTTACTCCTGTTTTAAATCTTCTCCTTAAACCTCTGTCTTCCAGAAGGTTTTTCAGAAACGGTTTATCTTCTTTTTTACAGGAAGAGATAAACCCTGAAGATACCTGTAAAGAAATGTATATTCCTCCCGTTACCCTGGAACTGGGAAAGGAATTGATTTCTCTTATGGGGCATAAAACGAAAAAGCTGTTTCTGGACAGAATTGCTTCCATAAGAAAGCATATAGTAATGGATACGGGCGTAATAGTTCCTTCTGTCAGGGTGAAAGATAATTTCGGCCTTAAGAATAATGAATTACTTTTGAGCATAAAGGATATACCTGTAGCTAACTGTGACATTTATTTCAAACGGTTTCTTGCCATAGGGCCGGAAACACATATTCAGAAACTCAGAGGGAAAAAGGTACTTGACCCGACCTATAATATGCCCGGTGCATGGATTACTTCGGATCAGCGTTCAGAAGCAGAAAGAGGAGGGTGTATGATCTTTGACCCTGTAAGTGTTATTGCTGCATTACTTACAGAGGTGTTACGGAAATATTCATTTAAATTTTTAGGCATTCAGGAAACAGAAGATCTTCTCAGCCGTTTACTGAAAGAATATCCGGTTGTAAGGAGAGAACTGGATAAAGTTATTTCTGTTGTGGAATTCAATAAAATTCTTAAAAACCTGTTATATGAACATGTATCTATAAGAGATATGCTGACAATCTGTGAAACTGTTATAGAATATGCTGCTGTCAGCCGTAATACTGATGTCCTGTCAGAATATGTGCGTCAGGCAGTTAAAATATCTTTATGTAACGAATATAAAACCTTTGAGGGATATCTTTATGCTGCCCTGATTGATCCTGCAGTGGAGAGTTTTTTACTGGCGAGCATAAGAAGAAACAATAAAGGGAATAGTATAGTTATAAAGGAACATATTAAAGAGAAATTGTTTGCTTCTGTCAGGGAACAGGATGAACTGTTAAAAAATAAAGGCTTAAAATCGGTAATAGTATGTTCCCCTGCAATAAGGCTTTATTTCAGGAGGTTTATCGAAGAAAGATTTTCTTCCGTAACAGTGTTATCTTATAATGAAATAGCTCAGGGAGTAAGTCTTAAACCTGTAGGAATGATAGTACTTGATGAGAACTTGCTGAAAGAATGTCATTCTTCTATACTTAAGGGGCTGTTAAATGAGATTGATTCTATGGGACTTTGACAGTGAGCAGTGAGCAGTAACCAGTGAACAATGAACTGTAAATAAACAGTAAACTTGTTTTATAGTTTAAAGTTTATAAATAACTATTTATTTTCATCTAAAACTATAAATTTATTATAACTGGTAACTGATAACTGGTCACTGAAAAAACTGGTCACTGAAAAAATGGAGGCTTTAACGGGTGGTGAAGGTTGAATGGTGGAGAGAGTGAGCAGTGAGTGATGGAACCACCCGTCACGCGTTACGCGTAACGCGTAACGATTTTAATAAAAGGACTTTCTGAAAATACTCCTGGATATTACCATCTCCAGTTTTCTTATTGTTTCACTGAAGATCTTCGGCTCTACCTGCCAGAGAGGAATTTTCTTATTATCTATAATATTTGACTTCAGATCCAGTATTTTATAAAATTGTATGGGACCTGTTATGGACAGCCCTTTATCTGCACTGCGCTCTCTGTCCCATATGAACCTGATCTGTACATGGTTATCCTTCCAGTTATACAGGGCATAATTATCTTCCAGGATAAATCCTTCTTTAAGGAAACTCTCTTTAGCTTTTTGAGGCATCAGTTTCTGTTTTGAATAACGCCATGATTCTATTTCCGTTATTTCATCCATATGGAGTGAGTAAAGACTCCTGAATATCTGCTGAAAAGGCTGTTTAACATTATGATCCATTATGATCTTCTGCCACATGATGATTTGATTGGCGAAAAATATATCCAGAGGATGGGCTACGGTAAACAGTTGTTTCGTATGGGCAAACCTGAGTTTACCTTCTACTGTAAGCCAGTTTTTTTCGTGATATATGCCGAGGAAACTACCTTTTTCTCCATAGAGATTTAACACCAGTCTGGCAGGAATTTCTTTGAATATATCATCTCCGAAGAGCCATGTGAATTCTTTTATAGTAAATTTTTCCTGTGTTATCATGGCCTGTTCCATTATTTTTCTGGCTATGTCAAATTTTCTGTCTGTAATCTCTTCTATGATACCGTCTTTTTTTATCACTTTTTTTATAATATCATCTATTTCCCCTCTGTTACTGCTCAGATTACCTATGGCATTACCTGTCAGGAGTATAGCTTTTTTTGACTTTCCTTCCAGTTTTATATAATCGATTAATGCAGTTACAAAATCTGTAAGGAATTCGCTGTGAGTAAGTGATATTTCAAGTATAACTTCACCTGCTGCTTCCTGAACAACATTATTTCCTGTTAAAAGGAGATTTAATACTGGCAGTATAAACCTTCCCATAAGACATGGAAAATGGGGAAATTGTTTCTTTATAACCTCTGTAACCGATATGATAAGTTCCTCTTCGTCCGAGGAGAGAAAATCTATTATATATGGCGAAAGTCTTTCCAGCCAGAAATGATTTTCAAAATTAATGTCTCCGAAGATGCGCATAAATCCGGTCCGGCAGGGATGGAAATTATCTTTTAAGGCTTTAAAGAGCAACGGAAATACTTCATCTGGCCAGATATTTCCGATAAGAGTAAGCATTTTATAGCCTTTAGTGACATCTATATCGGGCGCTTCTCTCATAGAGACAGAAAGACAGTCTATAATGCTCAATGCCAGGTTGCCCGGCTTTTTTAATGATGTGATAAAATCCTTGTTAAGTTCGTATATTATATCAATGGTGCCGAGTCTTATTATCTGTTTTGTACTGTTCAGACAGGCCGTTATTTTATCCACAATCTTTACTCTCTGTTCTTCATCTTTTCCGGCTTCTATAAGTATATCTTTGATGATAGAAAAATCATGAGCTTCACATCCGGTATATATTTCCAATAAAGCTGTAACTGGGGAGGATAAATGTTTAATTTTATCTCTGAGAGGTTCAGATAGTTGTTGTATTAACGTCTGGATTGAATTCATAGGTTGTGAGACGTGAGAGGTGAGTCGTGAGACGTGAGACGAATTGAAATAAATATCTCTTTCGTTTCACGCTTCACGCTTCACTATTCACTATTCTAACTTTCTTCCTTTGCTTTCTTTGCTTCTTCTATTACTTTTTCAGCAAGCATTGCAGGTACTTCTTCATAATGGGCAAATTCCATTTTAAATCTTCCTCTGCCCTGTGTTATGGAACGAAGATCTATGCAGTAATTAAGCATTTCGCCATGAGGAACATGGGCTTTTATAACCTGATTCTTTTTACCTGCCGGTTCCATGCCCAGTATTCTTCCTCTTTTGCTGTTAAGGTCTCCCATAACATCTCCCATATAATCACTCGGAACTGTTACCTCTAAATACATGATTGGTTCCAGTAAAATAGGATTTGCCTGTTCCATAGCTTTTCTTAAAGCCAGTCTTCCTGCAAGCTGGAAAGCTATATCGGAAGAGTCTACCGTATGGTATGAACCATCGTAAATTGTTACCTGTATATTTGTAATGGGATAACCTGCAAGGAAACCTTCTGCCATAGTGTTTACTACACCTTTTTCTACGGCAGGTATATAGTTTTTCGGGACAACTCCGCCGACTATCTTATTTACAAATTCAAAATGTTGATCTTTAGGAAGAGGATTGATCTCAAGCCATACATGGCCGAACTGACCGCGTCCTCCTGATTGTTTCTTGTGTTTTCCTTCTGCAGTAGCTCTGGATTTTATTGTTTCTCTGTATGAGATTAAAGGCTTTTGTAGCTCTGCATTTACACCGAATTTTCTTTCAAGTCTGGCTAATACTATATTCAAATGGCTTTCACCCATGCCGGACAGAAGTAACTGTCTGGTTTCCTGATTTCTTTCAGAAGTAAGAGTCGGGTCTTCTTCTACAAGCCTTGCTAAAGAAGTGGTCAGTTTATCTTCATCTGCCTTGGTTTTTGCCTTGAGGGCCATTATCATAACAGGCTTTGGAAATACTATTGGTTCAAGTATAACAATATTATCTTTTGTACATAAAGTATCACCTGTTACTGTTTCCTGTAATTTTGCCGTCACAGCTATGTCACCGGTGGTTATACGACCTGCCACTTCCTGATTTTTACCTGTTGCATAATAAAGCTTTGTTATTCTTTCTTCTTTTTCTTTAGTGGAATTATAAACAGTGCAATCAGGACTGAATACACCGGAAAATACGCGGAAATAACTCAATTTACCTACAAAAGGATCTGCCATAGTTTTATAGACTAAAGCAGAAAGAGGAGCTTCGGGGGAACATTTTATCTCCACTTCTTCTCCTGAAGGTTTATGTCCTTTTATAGGTCTTCCTTCAAGAGGGGTAGGGAATATGTCGACAATTAAATCCATAATTAGAGAAACTCCCATGTTTTTCAGTGCGGAAGAACATAGAACAGGAGTTATTCCACAGTCAACAAAAGCTTTACGCAAACCTCTCTGTAATTCCTCCTGAGATAATTCTCCTTCGGAGAAATACTTATCCATCAGTTCTTCATCATTTTCTGCTATCTTTTCTGTAAGAGCAACTCTTATTTCATCCACTCTGTCTTTCATATCTGCAGGGATATTTTCTTCCTTACACTGTCCGTCTGAACATATAAATGCTTTCATTTTAATGAGATCTACTATGCCTTTAAATGATTCCGAACTGCCTATGGGAAGCTGCAGAGGTATTATATCTTCTGACAGTAATTCTTTGAATTTATCAAGAGCCTGGTCAAAATTTGCGTTTTCTTTATCCATCGCATTTACTAATATTACTCTTGGCATTTTATGTTCTTCCATAAGCTGCCACATGATTTCAGTACCTACTTCCACTCCTGCTACGGCAGAGAGAAGGACTATACCTGCATCAACAACTCTAAGACTTCCTGTTACGTCACCTATAAAATCTATAAATCCCGGCGTATCTATAATATTTATTTTTTTGCCTTTCCATTCCAGAGGTGCTATGGCAGAGGATATACTCATTTTTCTCATGATTTCATCCGGGTCAAAATCACAGACAGTATTTCCTTTGTCTACAGAACCGAGTCTGTCTATTACCTTTGCATTATAAAGCATGGCTTCAGCAAGAGATGTTTTCCCTACTCCTCCATGGGAATAAAGTCCTACATTTCTTATGTCTTTAGTCTCAAAATTTTTCAAACAAATTTGCCTCCTTTTTGCCTCTAACCGTTCGTCATATTAGAGCCGTTTATACTTCCGCATATTCTTTTGATATCTTTTTGCCTGCTTTTACGGCACATTCTTTATGCCATTTTTTACCGGCAACTTTTACATATTTATTCCCTTCCAGAGTGCCTTTACAGCCTCTGCATTTGGCTCCTCCTTTAACAGGAACTGGGAAAACTTTTTTTTCATCAGACATTTTTTATTTCACCTCATTGTTTTTTTATCGTAAGCGTAATGCGTAATGCGTAATGCGTAATGCGTAATAGGTCAAGAAAATTCTTAACGAACCACGCGTCACACGTCACACGTCACGCGTCACGATTAATATGGCGGGAGTATGTAGGAATCGAACCTACCATGGACAGTTCAACCTGCCCATCAGCGGATTTGAAGTCCGTGAAGGCCACCAGACCCCATTTACTCCCATGTCTCTAAGTACCGCTACAGGTAAATTAGTAACCATTTATCAGTTTCTGCCTGACAGGCTCTTATGAAGAAAAATAATCTGCCTTATTTAATTTGTTTTACAGACAATAAATTAGCCCTTATTTAATTTTTAATTCTATATAAAAAAACTAATTTTTCTTCTCCAGAGCCTGCCAGGCAGAAGCTTTTTATGGATACCCTTTTACCTGTTACGGTACTAAGGATTTATTTATAATCTGCTATGGAAATCATCCATCGCCGATTATTTGCTACGATTTTCATATAAAATCCTGTTATCTTCCATTCTCTTTGTAAAATTTATGCTGTCAAAGTATTCAAGTAATACTATAGCATATTTTCTGTTTGTATTAAAGAGGTCTCTTGCTTTTGCTGCAGTAATTTTTCCTTCCGATTTTATCTCCCTGTATATAATCTCTTTCGCTTTTTCTATGGCTTTTTTATGAAACATCATGGCTTCTTTTGCTGATACAATAAGCTCCTGTTCCAGAAGATAGGCAAATACCTGTTTGAAATCTGCATTCTTCCCGAATTTTTCTTTTATTTCTTCAAGAGATGGCGGTTTAAATAAACATGTTTCAAAGATTAATAAAATCTCATTTTTTAATTTCTCCTGTCGGGCATTTAATGTTATTTTAAAATCTTTAAGCTTAAACCTGCCTCTTTTAAACTCAATAGAGGGAATTCTTTCAAGAATTTCTCTTAAGATTTTCCCTTTCAGATGCTCCCTGTATTTTGTTATTAATTTTGTGATTTCTGCAGGATTTGCTCCTATTCTTAAAGGATTATTTTTATGAAAATCTGCCAGAATTTTTATTAATTCTTCTTCTACAGGTTTTAAATCCCTGATATGAAGCAGACAATCCTGTAATAGAATTATTTTTTTAGCTTCAATAAGTTTTTTTATATCCTCTTCATGACCCTGTTGAATAAATTTACTGTAAGATTGAAAGGGACAGTGAAGTATTTCCTGCTCTATTCTATTATCTTTTTCACCTTTTTCGAGTTCCCTGAGATATTCAACGAGTTTTTTATCGGTTTTTTTATGCTTTTTATCTCCTCCGGAAAGCACTTTCCCCCCTCCTATAGTCTCCATAGGTGAATAGTTTCTTACAATAAAATGATCTCCGTAGGAAACGATAACAGGTTTTTCTAAATTAAACTGTACTATTCCGCTCTCTCCCGGTTTTATTTCATCACCTTCTGTAAAGGTTATTCTTCCTATTATTTCATTTGTACCTATATGAAGTCTTACTCTTTGTCCTGACTTGAAATCTTTTTTATAATGTGATAGTCTCGTAAAATAACAATCAAGAAATTTTACCGGTGAAAACACTCCCCTCCATACCAGCCAGTTACCTCTTTCTATATCGTCTTTTTCAATACCTGTAATATTTACTGCAACTCTCTGGCCAGCACAGGCACTGTCCACAAAATCATTGTGTACCTGAATATTACGAACCCTTGCTTCTATCTTCTGAGGTTGAATTTCCAGGATATCTCCTTTATGTATGGTTCCTTTTTGAAGTGTTCCAGTTATTACTGTGCCAAACCCTGATATGGTAAATACCCTGTCTACCGGTAATATAACCGGTGCAGTTATATCTCTCGCTTCAACATGGTCATACATGTCTTCAAGTATTTTCTTCAGTTCTTTTATGCCTCTGCCATCTGTAGAAGAGAATAAAACTACAGGAGAGTCTTCAAGAAATGTTCCTTTTACAAGATCCAGAATTTCTTCCTTTGTATTTTTTATCTGTTCTTCTGTAGCTATGTCGATTTTTGTTATAATGATAACTCCCTTTTTTATGGATAAAAACCTTAAAATATCAAGATGCTCTATTGTCTGAGGCATTACCCCTTCATTTGCAGCTACTACAAGCAGAACTATATCCATGCCTGCCGCACCTGCAACCATGTTTTTTATAAATTTTTCATGGCCCGGTACATCTACTATGCCGAATTTTTCTCCTCTGCCGGAATCCAGATAGGCAAAACCAAGGTCAATAGAAATACCTCTTTCTTTTTCTTCTTTCAGCCTATCTGTTTCTATTCCTGTGAGGGATTTAATCAGAGTAGTCTTGCCATGATCTATATGGCCTGCTGTTCCTATTATGAAGTAATGCAATTTTTTAAAAATCCTTTACAGTCCGTTTAAAGTAATATAGTAAATAATAAACAGTAATTTATAGTTTTTCATTCACTACTCACTACTCACTTATTCAATGACTTTTGAAAAAATCCTTCCTCAACTGGCATATCAGGCAGGTGAAATTATTTTGATCCAGTAGTTTATGAGAAAACCATATATAGTTGCAAGAGTTATATTAAGTATTGTATCCCAGATAAGAAGACGCCATGGAAGTTCCTGATTTATAAATAATTTTAATATGACACATATTAAAAATCTTATAATTGTATAGATTATTATATATAAGCCCCATCCTTTTATGGCAAAGGCTGTAATCATACCTCTTTCTATAAATCCTATTAATTCCCTGTAACTTCCTATCAATAGTTGTTCTTCTCTGGGCAATATAAGTTTTTCCAGATAATATATTATAAATGATGTGACAAAGATGGAAAAGCAAAAACCGGTATAATAAATAATAGTTTTATCGTCATAATAGGTATATAAAAATAATCTTCCGAAGCTTTCAAAAGACAGAGTTATTGTTTCAGGCAGGTTGTAAGGTGCCAGGGGGGAGTAATTCTTAACATTACCAATTAAAAGGGTCCCATATATTATTACTATATGAAGAATCTGTTTCGCAAGAAAGGTCCAAAGATTATCTTTTTTCAGATATCTTATGGCAGAAACTCTGGCCTGCTCTATTAATATATGGGTTATACCTATAATGAGTATATATGGCCAGAAACCGGCAATACATGGAAGACAGAATATTAATATGATTAATGTGTATATAACGGAATGAAAAATAATACCCCAGAAATTTCTCTGTTTAAATTGAGAAATTTTTGATGTCTGAAGAGGAAATTCTCCCAGCATATGAGCAAGTAAAAGCCTGTAAAAAAGAAAATAAAACACTATTAACACCTACTTATCATTATATTCTTTAATACCTGTGACTTCATAAAGGATTACCGGTTCTGATTTTCCTTTAACTTTTACAGGAGTTATTTCTTTTGCTTCTATCTCTTCACAGACTTCTTTGTATGTGCTGCTACTTATAAATATTTGACCTTCTTTTGCTATTGATTGAAGCCGTGAAGCAAGATTAACTTCATCCCCTATTGTAGTATATTCCATTCTTTCAGGGGAACCTATATTACCCACTACAACTTCTCCTGTATTTATGCCTGTACCCACTGCAATTGGAGGTTTACCTTCTTTTTCCCATTTTTTCTGAAGCTCCTGTAATTTTTTTTTCATTCCCAGTGCTGCTTTAACTGCTCTGAGAGCATCATCCCTGTGATATATAGGAGCTCCCCAGAATGCCATTATACAATCACCAATAAATTTGTCAATAGTTCCATCATATTGAAATATTATTTCTGCCATAGATGTAAAATATTCATTAAGTACATTAACTACTTCTTCAGGTTTTAATTTTTCACTCATAGGAGTGAAATTTCTTATATCTGAAAATAAAACAGTCATTTTTTTTCTTTCTCCACCCAGGGCAGGTTTGTCCGAAGAATTTATTATTAAATTCACTACCTGTGGGCTTACATATCTTTGAAAGATATGTTTTAATTTTCTTTTCTGCCGTTCTTCTATGATTGATCTATAAGAAATTATGCTCATGTAACATGTGCCTATGACAGTGCAGAGAGGAACAGTTGTAAGAAGAAAATTATTATTTATAAAGAGAATAAAACTTATAAAAATAATCATAACTTCAGTTGATAAAACAATTATGGTACCCCATAAAGGACTGAATACTGAGAGCAACCAGGCTGTAACAAAAGCTCCCGTAATTATAAGGATTGAATCTACATAGAAGGATGACCGGGTAATATAATCTCTGTTAAGTATAGTATTTAATGCTGTAGCCTGTATTTCTACGCCAGGTAACAGGTTTGAAACAGGTGTGGATTTCAGATCTCCCAGGCCAGGAGCACTTGAACCTATTATTACATATTTATCTTTGAAGAAGTTTTTATTGGTTTTTCTGTAAGTTTTTTTATATACTTCGTAAAAGGGTATATATTTAAATGTTTTATATCCTCCCTGATAATTTACAAACATTTTTCCCTTATTATCTTCACTTATATTTAATTCATCAGGTTTTACATTCAATATATATGTTGCTATGGCCAGAGAAAAATACATGAATTCTTTATCGTTATAATATTTTTTTAAATTAACCCTTCGAAAAACTCCGTCACTTTCAGGTGATATATCAACAAAGCCTGTGAGAGAACAGCTTTCTCTTAATTCTTTTACTGGTAATACGACTTTACTGATTTCTATAATATTATCTGTCTGTTTAAAAGAATTGAATGGAAGGGTTTGATTTGAAAATTCCACAGGGAGAATGACATTTTTTGTTTTTTTCATTGCTCTGGCAAAGAGTAAATCATTATTACGGTCTGTTCTGTCAGGTTCTGAGAGGAGTATATCGAGGCAGACAACATGGGCTCCGTCTTCCTTTAAGGATGTCACCAGATCCGCATAATAAGAACGGGGGAATGGCCATTGACCTATTTCTTCTATCTTACCCAGCGTAAATTCATCAATATCTATTATTACTATATTCTCGTTTATTTTTTTACTGCAGTAACTATTTTTTATTTTAAATCTTAAATCTACAAGATTCCATTCGTATTTATCAAATAATCCCCATTCCGTTTTTGTAGAAAATACATCCATACACATAGATAGTATAACTATAATACTCCAGAACAGGCATATAACTGAAAATATAAGTAATCTATTGTGTTTTTCCCGGAACTTTTTTATAAACATATTTATTATGAAAATGATGAAGTCTTATGCTTCACTGTTTGTTAACATGTCGAGAGTTTAAGATATTTTGTGTGATTTTACCATAAAATAAGGCTTCGACTGAAGTTTACACAAAATTTATTGCACAGTTTTAATTTTCATATCTGGTTGTGACCGCTCCGGTCATGCCTGTTAGTGAGCAGTGAGTGTAGAATCACCCATCAATATTATCGGCTTTTTTTCTGTATTTATCAGCTTTTTCGGTGTTGCCAAGTTTATCGTAGGCTTCGCTTGCCATGTGATAAACAAGGGGATTCCCTGGATAAATATTGAGTAATTTTTTACAAAGGCTTAAAACTTTTTTAGGTTTCGAAGGGCTTGCTTTTAATAGTTTTTCGCATTTTGTGAGAGTTCTTAACAGATCCAAGGCTTCTTCTTTTATCTTCGGAGAAGCTGCGCTGTCTTTAAGATTTTCTTCTTTTAACTCCACTGTATCAAAAATCTCCATCCACCCCGTATCATCTGCTGATTGGTCGATTCCCCAGTCTGTAGACAGAGTAATTTCACTTTCCCAGTCTTCCAGAATGTCTGGTTTTTCTTCTCTAACCGGCATGACAAGAGGAGCTGTCTTTTTTTCTTCTCTAACCGGCATGACAAGAGGAGCTGTCTTCTTTTCTACTTCCGACGAAATTTCACTTTCTTTTTTTTCTTTACTATATTCTTCCTGTTTTAATCCTTTTTTCTTGAACCAGTCTTCTACTTCTTCTACTACTTCTGCTGTTTCTTCCCCTGTAGACGTTTTAAGTATTCTGGCATATATATCTTTTTCTTTTTTCTCCTTTTTGTCTACCTTCCCCTCTTTTATAATTTCTTCCGTTTTTTCTTCTTCTTTATATAAATATTTAAAGAGATCCAGCTGTGATGTAATATTGGCTTTAGGCATAACTAAAGGTGCTGTGGAAGGAGCACGGGATAAATCGAGAGGCGTAGTGGAAGGAGCCTGGGATAAACTCAGAGGTGTTGTTGCCTGTGAATATAAAGGTGTAAGAGGCGTAGTGGAAGGAGCCTGGGATAAGCTCAGAGGTGTTGTTGCCTGTGAATATAAAGGTGTAAGAGGAGTAGTGGAAGGAGCCTGGGATAAGCTCAGAGGTGTTGTTGCCTGTGAATATAAAGGTGTAAGAGGCGTAGTGGAAGGAGCCTGGGATAAATTAAGCTGGGAAGTAACCTGAGAAAATGATGGCATATCCAGCGGAGTAGTTCCTCTGGCTCCTAAATAACTGGTCTGTGGAGCAGCATATAATTCCGGACTTATCTGACCTGACATGTCAGGTTGTTTTATTTTAAGATCTCCGGATTTGATTTCCAGTGTATTTGTATCATTCTTTTTTATATTTAAAGCAGCAATTGTACCTGCCAGTTTATTTTGTATAAAATGTTCCTGATCCTGGGTCATAGTTCCTTCAGGATTCTGTTTTTTTACTTCTTCTAGAACTTTTTTTACAACTTCTCCTATGACAATTTCATTTTTAGTGGGAGGTAAATCTGTTTTAGATAGAAAACCCTGTAATTGAGTAAATATTCCCGATTGAAGTAAGTAATTAAGTATTTGTTGAATCATGAAGACTTCTATCTGAACATTAGGATAGCCGACAGGGGTACCATAACCCTGGGGATAGCCGACAGGCTGGCCATAACCCTGGGGATAGCCGACAGGCTGGCCATATCCCGGTGGATAGCCGACAGGCTGGCCATATCCCGGTGGATAGCCGACAGGCT
>JAKPQU010000020.1 GCA_029555925.1 Bacillota bacterium | reverse complement strand
CTGGTCTTTTGGAGTATATATTTGTAGCTTTTAATTATAATTAATAAACCGGGGATCTTTCCCCGGTTTTATTTACTGCCGTAATTTATACTGTAAAACTTCAGATACTCTCCGGATATTACATTCTCTGTCCAAAGTTTATTTTTTAAATACCATTCTATTGTTTTTTCTATGCCTTCATCAAACATGACAGATGGCTCCCATCCAAGCTCGTTTTTTATTTTTTCCGGAGATATTGCATATCTTCTGTCATGTCCCGGCCTGTCTTTTACATAAGTTATGAGACTTTCGTTTATCATGGGATCGGCGGTTTTCTCATGTAGAAGTCTAATAATAGTTTTTACAATATAAATATTTTCTTTCTCGTTATGTCCGCCTATATTATATATCTGTCCGGGTAATGCTTTTTCAAAAACAGTATCTATGGCTCTGCAATGATCGGTCACGTAAAGCCAGTCACGTACCTGTTTTCCGTCACCGTAAACCGGAAGGCTTTTATGGTTGAGACAGTTGTTGATTATCAAAGGAATGAGTTTTTCCGGAAACTGGTAAGGACCATAGTTGTTTGAACATCTGGTTATGTTTACCGGCATGCCAAAAGTATCAAAGTATGCTTTAACGAAGAAATCAGCACTTGCTTTGCTTGCAGAATAAGGTGAATGGGGGTCGAGCGGGGTGTTTTCGTAAAAGTATCCTGTCTTTTCCAGCGAACCGTAAACTTCATCGGTGGATACCTGTAGGTACTTTTTTCCATCATCCCACTTTCCGTTTTTGTACCAGAAGGTTTTACATGTATCAAGAAGGGTCTGGGTTCCCAGAATATTGGTTTTAAGGAATATCTGAGGATCATGTATAGATCTGTCAACATGACTTTCAGCTGCAAAGTTTATGACACCGTCTATACTGTACAGCTCAAATATTTCTTTCATCTTCTGGGCATCGCAGATATCGGCCTTTATAAATTCAAATCTTTTTGTGGATTCGCTGTCCAGTGCAGCGAAATTAGCCGTATTGCCTGCATAGGTAAGCTTGTCTATGCCTATTATTTTACAGTCTTTGTGAGAGGCAAGATAGTAGTAAAGAAAGTTACTTCCGATAAATCCTGCCACACCTGTAACCAAAAGCTTCATGAGTACACCCCCGTTATTTTAATATGGCATTCGTTATTTTTTCAGCAGCGTTACCGTTTCCATATATATTCTTAGGATAAGGACGATTTTCATTTATTGCTTTTATAGTATTTTCATATATTTGCGAAGGACTGCTCAGAATATTCCAGCCACAGTCGGTAAGCTCTCTCCAGCCTGTATCCGGCATTACTACTACTCCTCTTTTTCCGGCGTAGTAGGATTCTTTCTGAAGTCCGCCGCTGTCAGTTACAACCAGCTTGCTTGCCTTTACAAGAGCCTGTAGCTGAAGGTATCCTATTGGTTCGGTAACTTCAAACAGGATTTCTTTTCCCAGACAAGCGGCAAGCTTCTTTGTTCTTGGATGCATTGGGAACAGAACTTTTATATCTTTTGAAAGTCTGTTTAAACTATCGATTATCTGTGAAAGTTTTTCAGGGTTGTCAGTATTGAAGTCTCTGTGTATGGTTGCAAGAACAAAACTGTCCTTTTCAAGAGCGTACTCTTTAAGAGCCTGTGAGATATCAAAAAGTTTTTCCATTTTTGTGTATACATCGTACATGGTGTCGCCGACAAACTCAACGCCTTCTTTTATACCTTCATGGCTGAGGTTTTCTACAGAGAGCATACTCGGACAAAAAAGAAAGTGAGAAATCCTGTCTGTGAGAACTCTGTTGATTTCTTCCGGCATATCTTTCGGCTCCTGCCGTATCCCAGCTTCCACGTGAGCGACAGGAAGTTTGAGCTTTGCTGCGGCAATTGCACCGGCTAAAGTAGTGTTTGTATCGCCATAGACCAGGACTATATCAGGCTTTTCTTTTATTACGATTGCTTCAAAGGCTTCAAGGATTCTGCCTGTCATCTGTCCGTGCGTAGCGGAGCCTATGTTCAGGTTATAGTCAGGGGATTTTATGTCAAGGCTCTTAAAGAATATGTCCGACATATTATAATCATAGTGTTGTCCTGAATGAACAAGTACTTCGGTTATTCCATTCTTTCTGAACTCCCAATTAATGACTGATTCTTTTATAAACTGGGGACGTGCTCCTACAAGAGATATAACCTTCATTTTTTTCTCCTTTG
>JAKPQU010000617.1 GCA_029555925.1 Bacillota bacterium | reverse complement strand
GTCCCCTGTCATTCAGGTAAGAATTGCAGAAGAATTATCTGCTTCCATGTCAGGGATCAGGGTTACTTTATACTTCTCCGGAGCTTTTGCGGATTTATCCGTATCCTGATCGGGAGAACTGGTTATTTTACCAAGAAATTCATCCCACTGACTCCTCTGACTCATATCAAGCTGGCTGTAATATTCCTGAAATTTCTTATAAGTATCACTTTCCTGTAACGGTAAATATATGGAGAGCCCCCCTCCTCCTATTTCTTCCTCGGTAATGACAAGCTGAGTTTTTGTAACTCTGCCGCTTTTTTCTACCTTCTCCACTTCTTCTTTTACATATTTCGAAGGAGATTGTAACGCTACAACTGCCCGGTCAAGGGTAGCAATCAATTTCTTTACTGTTTTTTTCAGATTTTCATCTTTTATTCTTTCATCATTTTGAATGGTTACAGCAAGATCCTTCAGGTCTCTGTAATCTGTAAAAGGATGATAGGGAGCCATTCTGCCGTAACTCTGCACAGATTTGACAACATCTTTAAGTATAGACATGGGCGTATCGGTTTTATTCAGTGCTTCAATTACCTCATCCATAGCTGTTTTAACTTTTTCCATCTCTTTAAGATCTATGGCGGCATGAGTTTTAAAGGCATCGGGATTATCTTTTGTAAAATGGTTTACTATAAGTCTGGAAATATCTTTCGGTGTTGTCTCTGTGTTTCTTACGATTTTATCCATCTTCTCGATAATACTACCGTAATTGAGAGCGGCACTGGTAGCCACTTCTTCCGAAGCAATCATATAATCGGCAGAATCCTTTAATTGATAGGCTACCTCGGCGGAGCCCATAAGGCATGTATCAAAATGAATTATATCCAGTTTTTTATGTGCTCTTGCCTCTGCAGATTTCAGAGCTGCTTCAATACTGGGAGTGCTCATCATCTGACCGTCTGAGCCGCTGAAATCATTACTCAGAGCACCGGGCCACCCGGAGCCGTGATCCATAAGGACGAGCATATAATGTTTTGCAGGATAACTTTTCATACCCCATGTGACAAAATCCGACAGGGTCTGAGGATGACTTATATCTGTAAGATAAAGATTCTCTACCATTTTAGAACTATAAGAGGAACTTTCATTATCTTTATTGCCTGTAATATAATATCTCCTTACACCGCGCCAGTCGCCGTCAATACCGGTTTTATGATTTTTCGCTTCTTCCAGTGCCTTTGCGTCATTTTTATATTTTTCTGCCGTAATTTTCAGCAATTCATCCTGGGATAATCTGGCAATCTGAGATACAAGGTTTATTTTATCACTGGAACCAACTTTTTCCAGGTCAAGCATGGCTTTCGCCATATGAGGTTCCAGATCATTGGCTCCGTCCATATAGAACATAACGGTCCATTCCTTTCCCTGGCTGTCCTGAACTTTATCAGATTCCAGGGAATTGGCAAAATCTACCAGTGTTTTATTTATATTTATCTTCCTCAAATCAGGGGGCATAATAATATCATTCTGACGGGAAGCTTCACCCTGAATGGTAACAGTATCTTTCTGTGAATTATCTTTTTCCTGTATTTTTCCCGGTAAAGAAGGCCCGGTAATGGTACTTTTTAAAATTATGTTATTTTGATTGCCGGAGATCATCATGTTCAACTCATCCTTTCAGGCCGGACGGAAATAATGTAAGATTCATCTACGATAAATTATAACATCATATTAATAAAAAATTAGATGTTTTTTATTAAAATTTTGTTAACTTTTTGCATAGTATTTTTAGTGAGTGGTGAAAAGTGAAAAGTGAAAAGTAGGGGCGAGCCACTGTGTTCGCCCGGTACCGGTGAAAACACGCATCACGCATCACGCGTAACGCGTTACGCGTCACGCGTCACGAGAGGATGCTTGTGTAAAAATTTGCCGGAGTCGTTTTTCTTACGGTGCTAAAGTTTACTGCTGATTAAATTTGCCTGCCATGACCAGCCTTCTTTTAATGGATCCTTTTCTCCGTAACAAATTTTTCCTGAAAAGGATTTTCCGTCATTCGATATTGTTAATATATATCTTCCACTGCTATTATTCTGTTTCCAGTGTCCAGAAATAGTTCTGCCATCTGCAGACAGATTGCCATTCATCTTTCCCTCTTTATATTCGTATGAACCGGTTACATTGCCGTCTGTTATCTTTATGGTTATTTTATTGGAGAGTCCAACTTCTGACCATACAGATTCTTTCGGCCATGTAGCATATCACGTAACAGATTTGGTTTCATATGTCAGCTCACGATGACGTCCCTGCATGGAAGTATCATAAGCAATACCTGTCGAATAACCCGGTATGGATATATCTGTATCTACCTGGGGGGTATATCCTTTTTTCCATACTATTACATCATATGTACCGGCCGG
>JAKPQU010000613.1 GCA_029555925.1 Bacillota bacterium | reverse complement strand
TATTTCATAACTTATTAGAATTTAAGTCGTCGTGACGCGTAACGCGTGACGCGTGACGGGTTTAATCCCTGCGCATCACGCATTACGCTTTACGCATTACGAGGTCATTATTTATGGATAGTTATGAAACTAACTATAATTCATTGGAGTGAAAATTGAAAAGTGAAAAGAATAAGATATTACTCACTACTCACTATTCATAAAGCCGGTAGAGGAGTGTGTTCATTATGATTTTTATGAAGAAAATTTTGTTGCTATTATTATTTATATTTCCCTTCACTATATCACTGTCTTTGGCCAAATCGGCTAAAGAATGGAATAAAGAGGGTATGGATTTATATAATCAGGGCAGATATGAAGAAGCAATCAAATATTTTACGGAAGCTCTGAAAGAAGACCCCCGGGCATCGTCTTTATGGCTAAACAAAGGTAATGCTTATTATAAGCTTAAAAATTACGGTAAAGCCATAGGCTGTTATGATGAAGCCATAAAATATAAAAAAGATTTCGTAAAGGTGTACTTCTTCAAAACCCTTGCTCTTTACAATTTGAAAAAAAATGATGAAGGAGGTTTATGTCTTGATAAAATCTTGCAGGTCAATCCCGAATTAAAAGAATTTGATGTTAATACCAGATTCCTGGAAGGATGGACAGCCCTGCATCTTGCCTCAAGAGAAGGGAGATATAAACTTGTTTCAAAGCTCATATCAAAAGGGGCATATGTAAATGATACAAAAGATGACGGATGGACTCCTCTTCATCTGTCTTCCTATAACGGTTATCTTGATATAACTAAATTGCTTGTGTCAAAAGGCGCAAATGTTAATGTAAAAAATATTGAAGGATTCACTCCTTTACATGAAGCTACCATAAACTCTCATAAAGAAATAATTTCTTTTCTTTTAAACAGCGGTGCCCTGGTAAATGCCGTAACTCACGAAGGTTTCAGTCCTTTATCCTATGCTTCTTCTATGGATCGGAAAGATCTGGCAGAATTACTTCTTTCCGGCGGAGCAGATATTAATTCAAAAGATAAGGAAGGCAAAACTGCTCTGGATCGGGCAGGCTCCGATGGTATGAGAGAATTGCTTGAAAAATACGGAGCAGTCCATGGTATAAGTCCCGGTACAGATGGTAATAAAGCCGGGGAATTGATTAATAAAGGATACGGTTATTATGAAAAACAGGATTATGTAACAGCCATAGAATACTATGATAAAGCCCTGAAGATTGATCCGAAAAATACGTCCGGGTGGGTAAAAAAAGGTCTGGCTTACAGCGCTCAGGGATATAATAAAGAAGCACTTCAATGCTATGACAGAGCACTTGAATATGACCCTTCCGATGCAGATGCATGGAATAATAAGGGAAATATTTATGATACTACAGGCCTCTATGACAGTGCAATTAAATGTTTTGATAAATCACTTGAATTCAGGCCGCATGATGCAGTTACACTCTGTAATAAAGGGATAAGTCTGAGTAATCTGAAACGATATGAAGAATCAGTGGAATGTTTTAACAGGGCACTCGACATTGAGCCTCAATATGCAGATGCATGGAGTGGGAAAGGATATTCCCTGATGAATCTTGGCATATACGATGATGCCATGGAATGTGTGGATAAAGCTCTGACACTTGATCAGACATATAAATACGCATGGTATAACAGAGGCTGGATATTGTCTCAGAAAAAATCATATGAAGAAGCGATAGAAGCTTTTGACATGGCTCTTGCGATTGATCCTTCTTATAAACATGCATGGCTTGAAAAGGGAATTGCATTACACTGGCTGGGCAGATATGAAGAAGCTCTTGAATGTTATAATAAAACCCTGGAAATTGACCCGGGTGATTCCTGTGCAAAGGAAAATAGAGAGAAGTGTCTGAAATCTCTCGGACGGTGAGTTTTAGTGAGCCGTGAGTCGTGAAGAGTGAAGAGTGAGTAGGGGCATTTAATTAAACGCCCTGGGATTAAATACCCGTCACGCGTCACGCGTTACGCGTCACGATTATAACGCATTACGCATCACGCATTACGAACCACCCGTCACGTATCACGATTTGAAGTCTCACCATGTGCCAGTTGGATAACCACTCTGAAACTGTTCCAGACATTTTCTGGCTTTTTTACAGTCACTGTCTTTACTCAGTGCAATCTGATACCACTGCAATGCTTTCTGTACCTCTCCCAGATTTTTATAACTATCGCCGATTTTACAGCACAGATCCGCATCATCCTGCTTCAGGCCGAAAGCCGGTTCATATTGTTTGATTGCTTCTTCGTAGTCTTTTTTTATATAATATATGTCTCCGAGAACTATATAGAGTTCTCTGTCAAGAGGGTTTATATCTTTTGCTTTTTTTAGATATGTCAGGGATGTATCATAGTCTTTATTTTTAAAATATGCCTTACCCAGCCCTTTATTAGAGTCAAAATTTTCCCGATCTTTATCCAGAACCTCTTTATATATTTTAATTGCCCTATCCATGTTACCCTGTTCTGATAAAATATTTCCTTTTAAATTCTTTGCTTTCAGGCAATTATCATGGATTTTAAGAGCTCTGTCCGCTTCGTCGAGAGCCAGGGAATAATCGCCTTTATCATAATAAACCTGGCCTCCTGTTATATAAATGACAGGGTTGTTTTTATTCTCCTTTTCTCCTTCCTGTAAAACGGAAAGAGCTTTTTTGTAATCTTCTTTCAGCCGGTAGAGATCTGCCTTCCCTGCATAGGCTTCTGCAAGGTCAGGGTGATCTTTTATAAGAGCATCGTATATTTCAATAGCTCTGTCATAATTTCCCTGTTTTTTATATATGGAAGCTATGCCGAGAGAAGCATCGGTATTATCAGGAGCAGCTCCGTTAACTGTACTGAAATAATGCATAGAATCTTCATATTTGCCTGTTTCCAGATAAAGGGAACCAAGGGCAAGGAAAGCACCGATATTTTTTTCATCTATGTCGAGGGCATCTTTGTATTTATTACCTGCATCTTTATATTTATGATTGATTACATCGATTTTTCCGAGACCTACAAGTGCATCTGCATATAAATCGGATATGTTTTTATTGTCCCTGTTGTTGTTTTTTGCATCTCTGACTGTTTTATAGGCTTTCGCCGCTTCTCTGTAATCATTATAAAGAAGATATGTATTGCCTTTATCATTACATGTTTCAAGATAGTATTCGTCTGTATTTCCTGTTTTTATAACTTTCCCGTAATATTTTATGGCTTCCCTGTAATTGAACAGTTCTCTATAGCAATTGGCCAATCCTCTGAAAGCTTTTCTATTACTTGCATCTATCTTAAGTACATTGTTATATTCACTTATAGCTTTTTCATAGTGTTTATCTTTGAAGTAATCGTCGGCATTTTTTAAGTGTTTATCGATGGTGAGTTGCTGAAAAATACCTCCATAAAAGCAATATATGAAAAAGGCAATAATGAGAATAATGGTTCCTATAATTATTATGTGCTTCTGAAATATACCCTGGCCATGCCTTTTTTTTACGGCACCTAACGTTGCACTTTTCTTTTTTATTCCGGAAAGGAGGAGAGTGGCCTGTCTGCCGGGATCTATATAAGTAAATAAGGTATGGCCGATTCTTATTGTATCTTCATGGGATAGTTTTATCCGTGACGTTACCTCTGTTTCATTAATGAAGGTTTTATTGGAACTTCCCAGATCTTCAAGAAAATAATAATCCCCTTCTTTTATTAGTCTGGCATGTTTACCTGATGCACGGGGGTCGTCTACAAGGAGATCATTTGAATGGGAACGGCCTATTGTAATACAATCCTTATCCAGAGGAAAGGAAATCTGACCTGCTCCGTTTTTTTCATATATGAGCTCTGCAGCCATAAATATCTAAAACTCCTGATTTCGAATTATAAAATTATAATATTCTGTCAACAGAGATGCATGGTGTCCTCTTATCATTATATGATGGTTGGCAAGAGGATTTTTCAGGAAATATTTTACACTGTCTTCAAGTTTTAATTTTAGCTGTGTGCGGCATCTGTTTTCATTTATTTCATTTTCAATGATCGTGCCATTTGTAACAGAAACCTTCTTTAAATCTTCTCCTCCTATACGTCCCAGTGTTACAGGGCCCTTTTTAATTTTTCCCTGAAGAGCTACACCTGTCGAAGATTCAAAGTGTGATCTTATAATATAACTTTTTAAAAGTTTTCTTGCTATAGTACAGTGGGCTATCCAGAGTATATTATTATCTATGTCAATATCCTGAGGATTTGCCATAAAGGGTATTTCACCTGTAAGATAATACATCCAGGTCATTGTAAGAGTTCCGGGAAGATCTCCTTCACATCCTGCAATAATTCCTTCATCATTTAATCTGGACATGGCGTAACAGCCTGTACTATGTAAATCATTGAGCAGTTTAAAACATTCCATTGTAATAGACTGGAGATTATATCTTTCTACAATCTTTTTTGTACCTATATATATTTTTACTGCTTTTAAAATTTCTTTCATATCAGGCTCAATGGTTGTTTCCCCTTTTCTGGAGAATTCTTCTGCGTGAATGCCGGCTTCTCTATCGTCAATCTGTTCTGTTTCCTCTATTAATTCTTTTACAGGTACTTTGATGATTTCAGGCCCCCATGTGCCGGTAATTGTATTGGTGTCAGGAGAACTTGCCACAAGCCACTGTGAAGGATTTCCTATTAAACCTGTTTTTGAATGTTTAAGTTTTTCTGCTGTTTCCATTATTTTTATACTATTCTTTAATTCCTCAAGGGTGCTTCCTTTTTCATTCACAAGAATGATTTTACCTTTCCTGTTCATCTGAGAAAGTTTTCCAAGGATTTCCAGAGAAGCAGGGAAGGAGTTTTCCTCCGGATGGGCAATAAAGAGGACAGGATCTTCTATATGTTTGACAAGGCTAATTACCTCATGTTCCGAACCTCCTGTGAGGATTAAAAAAGCAAATGGATTTTTTCTGTTATCTATATCATTAAGCAATTTAAATTCTATAGATTTTGAGTTGAATTTTTCTAAAAGGGATTCTATTATTTTATTTCTGGACTGACAGATAGGTGAAGAGACTGGATAAATATAAAGCACTGGCATATACCTCAACAAATTCGTAATAAGTAAATAGTGAGTGGCGAACAGTGAGTAGATGGCTTTATTCTCACTCACTACTCACCACTCACCACTCACTATTCACTTATTATATAATGGAGGGTAAATAAAGGCAAGATGTCTGTAACTTAATGTGCAAATTTTAAAAGAAATTATTCATCCTTCACTTTTATACCGATATTTTCATAGAAAAATCTGCCTCTTGTATCTCCTGAAGAGATTCTTCTTTTAATAAACCCTCTGTCTGTGAGCTGTAAACCCATAGCTCTCTGACTGATAATTTCTTTTTTGTTTTTCTCCCCCCATTTCCTGTAGGTTTCATAAAGATCTTTCGCTGTTGTTTTATAACCTTTTTCAATAATACAGCATTCTTTTATAAACTCACCGATAGAATCTTCCGTAAAAGGATTATATATCTTCAGGTTTTCTCTATTCATAAAATCATCATTTAAGGTTTTATCGTCCATATCATGATAGGTCTGCAGATTACTGATCTGTTTTAACAGTTCTTTCGAATAGTTACACATTTTTGCTATTTCTTCCAGTTTACTTTCCACCCTTGGCTCTTTGGAGATTTCCTGTTCTATTAAGCCTATATAAATAATAATAGTTTCGAGAAAATTATTTAAATTATGAACGATACTCACGGCACATTTACCGATAGTTTCCATTTTATGAATTTCCATGAGCTTTTTCTCAAGCCTTATGCGTTCTTTAATCTCTCTCGCAAGAAACCCGTTGGTTTTTACCAGTTCTCCGGTAAGTTTTTCTACCCTGACTTTTAAATTGTCATGGAGTTTCTGAAGAGATGTGCCTGATTCCTTTATATAAGTAATATCCTGGACGACACCGTCATAAGAAATCAATTTCCTCTGATTGTCATAATGAAGAACGGGGGTATTTCTGACCCAGCGTACAGTCCCATCTTTTCTGATGATTCTATGTTCAATCGGCTCCACTTCCAATCCGTCGAGAATCTTCTGAACATGACCTTTCACCAGAGCTTTATCTTCCTCATGAACCATGTCTATCCAGAGATAGGAATTATTTTTAAATTCTTCATCCTTATAACCTGTAACCAGAAAACATGTAGGGCCATGGTGAATTGTTTCAATAGGATTGCCATCCTTCAGATTGACAGTATACATATAGTGAATAATAGCATTGGGATGATACTGATAGTTTTCCATAGTTAATTATCCATATTACTTTCCGAGAGACTGAATTTGTCTCTGAATATAAATTCCGCTATTCTTCCGACTTCTTCGTGATGCTCTACCAGGTTTTCTTCCAGAAACAGGGCTTTCCCTCTGGCATACCAAGCCATAGCATCAGAAGGTTTCAGAGCCAGAGCCTTATCAAAAGATTCTATAGCTTCATTATATTTTCTTAAATTGATTAAAGCAAGGCCTTTATTATACCATGCATTTACATTCTCTTTATCACATTCTGTTGCCCTTATGAAACATTCAAGAGCATCAGTATATTTCCACTGTTTGCTCATGGCTATGCCCATGTTCACCCATATTTTAGTATAACCGGGATTTATATTCAGTGCTTTACTGTAAAAACTCAGAGCTTTATCATACTGTTTCTGTTTGTAAAATGCAATACCCATGTTATAGAGAATATTAATATCATATGGAGCCAGTTCCAGACCTTTATTAAAATATTCCACGGCTTTATCGTATTCTCCCAGTTCTCCTGAAATAATACCTTTATTATTCCATATATGGGGGCATGAACTATCAATAACCAGGGCTCTGTCTAAATAGTCAAGAGCCTCTGAATATTTTTTCATGCCTGACAGGGCCAGTCCTTTATTGCAGAGAGCTTTAAAGTCTGAAGGATCTTTCTCTAAAATCTTATCAAAGCAGACAAGAGCTTCCTGATATTGTTTTCTGTTATATAATACGAGTCCCTTGTTATTAAGTGCAGATATATAATCAGGATCAAGTTCCGATAGTATTTTATCGAAACACTCAAGGGATTCTGTATAAAGTCCGAGATTGCTCAGAATCATGCCTTTATTGTTCCATGTCTGAATATGGAATGGCATTATCGCCAGAACCCTGTTATAACATTCGAGAGCCTGTGAATATCTTTCCTGTATAAACAGGATATTGCCTTTATGAATAATGGCAGTACTATCCTGTGGATCGAGGGCTAAAACCATGTTAAAACATTCGATGGCTTCATTGTATTTTCTCTGGCTGTATAAGAACAGACCTTTACTTTTCAGATATGATAGGTTTGCCAGTTTCTCTGATGATATTTTTTTATATGATTCAGACATGTATGTTTACCTCACTTATTAGAATATATTATATTTAATGTCTTCACCTGCAGGGGCGGTTCGCCCTGCAAAGGTTCGTATCCCGAAAATCTCATTAATCCCTGTGCCATTGATAATAGGCATAACCACCGGGAGGAAGAGTTACTTTAACAGTTTTTTCATTTGCTGTTATTTTATTACCGGAAATCAAATCTTCCAGAATATTTCCTTTCATGATTTGAGAATTCTTTCCCAGAGGAATTTCAATATCTTGAGTTTTCTTACCGTTATTAAAGATACAGATTACCTCCTCGTCCGGCCTCATGCGCTCATGGGCATATACATCATGAGTCGCTTTAAGTTCTATCTGTGTGCCGTACTGTAAAGCAACGGAAGAATTTCTGGCTTCTGTCATTTTGCGAACCTTTTCCGTAAGGGCCGGATTCTGTCCCCATGGCATATCTTTTCTGTTATCATCCGATGTTCCGTCCAGACCGGCCTCTGTTCCGTAATATATACATGGCACACCTCTCGCAGATAGTAAGAAAGAAAGAGCTATCTCCAGCATACCGGTGTCTCCTCCGCATTCAGCCATAAACCGGCTCATATCATGATTATCTATCATAGTACCCAATTTTTTAGGATTATCATAATACCGATCATTTTTCATGGCCTCTGACAGAAGTTTCATTCCGGGATCACTTTTTCTGAGTATTTTTTCAATGGCATCACCGGGATGTTCTCTGAAATGATCTGCCGCGAATTTCAGTCTGTTCCAGAAACTATCATCTTCTTTTCTGGCAAATACATTTCTTATGGCAAAAGTCATAGGGAAATCAAACATCGCATCAAGACCTCTGTTTTGCAGACCTGCTATGAAATTCGGATCACGCCAGAAAGCTTCTCCTACCGTATAAAAATTTTCTTTTTTATCATGAAGTGCTTCATTGAATTCCTGAAGAAATTCTTCCGGTACATGCCTTGCAGCATCTACTCTGAATCCGTCTATATCTGCCTGTTTTATCCACCATTCATGGGCATCTATAAGAAATCTTTTAACATCAGGATTTTCCTGTGCCAGATCTGGCAGACCTGCCAGGGAACCGTTTACCATATGATACTCGCTGTATCCTTTTATGTCTCCATTTTTATGATACCAGTCGGCATGAGCCGGATCTTTAACGAATGGATGATTGTACCCTGTATGGTTTACCACTACATCCAGCATTATTTTTATGCCTTTTTCATGAGCCCTGTCGCACAGTTCCCGCAGTTTGTCCATATCACCGAAATTTGGTTCCGGTTTATAGAAATCCTGAGGCCAGTAACCATGAAAACCGTCTTTGCCGAAAAAGCCTCTGTCATTCAAATAGGGGCATGATACCCACACACAGTTTACTCCCAGATCTTTCAAATAATCCAGTTTATCTATGATGCCCTGCCAGTCTCCTCCATGAAATTTCTCTTTATCTTTTAAATCTATTCCTTCATTATTGGTTTTATCTCCGTCATAAAACCTGTCTGTTACTGCATAATAAATGACCTTCCCGTCCCATCTGAAAATATTTTTCAGCATTTCAGGGGAACCTTTTACATCTGTCGAAACAGTAATAGTATCCGATACCTCTGTTTCCCCGTCTTTTGCCGTAAAAGCCTGAATATGTAAAATTTCTCCGTCTTTCCATCCCATTTCTCTCAGCATTTTTTTATCCAGTTGAAATTCTACATTGCTGTATTCGGTGGAATGATAGATATTTTCAGATAATTCAGCTGTCTCTCCTTTACTGTTAATTACTTCTCCTCTGCCGTTCTTATCTATTTTTACAGCAACTTTCCATGAGCCCGACTGTTTATTGCTATTCAGTTCAAAAGGCAGTTTATCATTACCTTTTTTATCTCCCCAGTTCAGCAAAAAGTAAGAGTCTAAATGTCCATGTTCGGCACCGTCCCTCAGATTTGCCACTTCTAATTGAAAAGTATAATGTTCATTTTTATGTCCTTCTTCCGAATAAAGTGCAAAGATATCACGGGAACTATCATAACCATCATAAGCACGAGCCATGTTTCCCGTAATAGTTGCAGCTTTTAACTGCCCGGTCCCAAGAGGGGAAAGCTTTTTATAGAGTCTTTCATCTTTTTTATGTAACCGTGAACCTTTAAAAGCATCCACTTTATTTTTCAGCTTTTTCTTTATTGAAGTCATATTGAAAGCTACAGGTTTTATTATATGGGCCATGACACCACCTGCTATATAACCTGTTACTCCTCCAATGGCACTGTAAAGACTTTTTAAGACAGCACCTGTTCTGTCCTTTATATAATCTGCCGATTGTTTAAGTATATTGTTTTCTCTTACTTCCTTCGCAAAAGAAGGGTTATATAATTTTATATTCTGAATGATATTAGATTCAGGTATAACCTCCCTGTGAATTATTAACGTATCTTTCGGTTCAGAAAGAGACGTTAAAGAATTTTTCCCCTTATTTATTATAGAACTACTGGATTTATAGTTAATACTGGTAATCATTTACACAACACCCTTTCCTGGAAAATAGTTACAAAAAAATAAAAATGATACGATACTAAAAAAGCATGAAAAAATACAGGACCTGCGTCGAAGCGACTTTATTTCCGGTTTTTTATAATATATCACAGGTCCCTGCAAAATACAATAGCTGTGGGTATATGTTCAGGTATTTCAAAAGAACGACTGCGGTGAACGATAAATTTCTAAAAAATAAACAGAGAAAATCTAAAAAATAACATGATATTATCAATTTTCTTCATAAAATATGAATTATTTAAATTTTTATGGTTTTTCGGTGAATGATATTTATTTAAAATTTGTATAATATAGTTCACTGCCTTGAGTCAATTAAAGAATATGAAAAAAAAATTTTTTTCTTTTGATTTTGTGAAATATTCTGAAAGAGGATTTTTGTAAAGAAGTAGAATAATAATTTTAATTGGATTTTTTTTCTGTGACCTGTCAGATTATTACGAATATAGTGTATTTCATAACTTATTAGAATTTAAGTTGTCGTGACGCGTAACGGGTGACTGGTTTAATAGCACATCACGCATTACGCATTACGAGGTCATTATTTACGGATAATTATGAAACTAAATATAATTGTTCTTCCCGGAAATTCTGAAAGAAGGAAATAAAATGAGGACAATCGGCGTACTGTTAATTTTGATGTATCTTTTATCAGGCTGTGGTTCGGAAAAAATTAAAGAGATAAAACCTCTGGCGGTTTTCGGAGAAAGAGGAACAAAAGAAGGACAGTTTATAAACTTCGACGGTATAGCTGTTGGCTCTAAAGGAAATATTTATGTATCGGATATCAGGAAGGTTCAGGTCTTTGATGAACATGGGAAATTCATTCATTCTATCGGTTTAATGGAAGGATGTTTTAAGAATGAAGTAGTCGGTCTGGCAATAAATTCAAAAGATTTTCTTATATGTGCGGATCAGGATAATTATAGGTATAATATATTTAATTCAGATGGTCAGCTTAAATCTTCTTTCGGTTTTCGCGGAACAGGAGACGGAGAATTTTTAAAACCTCAGGGTGTCTGTGTTGACGATAAAGATAATATCTATACTGTAGATAATGAAGCTGACAGGGTGCAGGTATTTTCTCGTGATGGAAAATTTCTCTTTAAATTCGGCAAAACAGGAAGCGGTAAAGGAGATTTTGACGAGCCGGAATCCATTACGATTTATAATAATAAGATCTATGTAGCAGACGAAGGGAACGGCCGTATAGAATATTTTGATATGACCGGAATATATGTCGGAGAAATAGGGAGAACTTCCGCAAGTCCCATATCACTGCCTGACGGATACAGAAAAGAATATGATAAAAATTATAAAAGTTATTTTGCCAGAGATGTAGAAGGTATAGTCTTTGATAAAGAAGGATTCCTATACGGAGCGAATGAAGACGAAGGAGTTATAGACCTGTTTACGGAAAAAGGAGACCTTGCAGGTATATTTACTTCAAGTGAACAGGGGGGATTAAAAAAAATACAGGGTCTTGCCGTAAATAAAGAAGGAACAAAACTTTATGTCTGTGATCTTGGAAATGGAAGGATACAGATATTTGATATTAAAACAATTAAGGAAACAGTCAAAAATAAGTAAAAGTTTTATATGAGAATCGTAACGGGTAACGCGTAACGCGTGACGGGAGGAACAGATGCTCATACTTGTTGTGACCGAAACGGTCATGGTCGTTAAAATAAAAAAAAGGAGTTTATTAATAAAACATGTTTGAATCGCTTTTCCAACTTTTTACAAAAATTATTGAAACAGTAGGTTATTTCGGAGTATTTGTCCTTATGACACTTGAGAGTATGGTAGCACCTGTGCCGAGTGAAGGTGTCATGCCATTTGCGGGATTTCTTGTAACACAGGGAAAATTTAATATGACTCTTGTAATAGTAGTAAGCAGTATCGGAAGTATAGTCGGTTCCCTCATTTCTTACTATGTAGGGGCTTACGGAGGAAAACCTGTTGTACTTAAATACGGGAAATATCTGCTTCTGGATAAACATCATCTGGAGATTACAGAAAGATTTTTTGAAAAATACGGAGAGAAAACCATATTTTTCTGCAGATTTATACCGGTAGTCAGGCATTTTATTTCCATCCCGGCAGGTGCAGGGAATATGAAACTGCCTAAATTCTGTATCTATACAATTGTGGGAGCAACCATATGGAATGCCTTTCTTGCCTATACAGGTGTCTGGCTCGGAGCAAGATGGGAACTGGTTCATAAATTTACAAAATATCTTGATATACTGGTCGTTCTCCTGGCAGCCGGTTTTATAGGATATCTTGTTTATAAGCATACGAAGAACATAAAGAAAATACCGGAGTAATTTCTGAGAAATCGATTGTTGTTCCCCGTGAAAACGGGCTCTGTGGTCTGTAAGTTTTTTACTGACATTTAAATTATTAATATGCTTAAAAAGAAATCAGCAGGCGTCTGATTTCTTTTTAATTTCCGTCTGATATAATAAAACGCAGGATATTATTTTATCATTGTTTATTTGGTTTTATAATCTCCTGATTTTTAAATTGTTTACAAGAATTTATTCCGGAAATCTACATATAGAGTATTTTTAAAGGCTATGACATAAATTTTGTGTGAATCTCTATTGAAGCCTTATTTCCCGGTAAGTTTACACAAAACATCTTACACACTCTATTAAAAAATGTTCAGGTGACATGTCAGGCTATTCTCAATCAATACTCACGTATGTAGATTTTCGGATATTATTTTTTGTAAGAACTCTTACTGAGCTGAACATAAGCATGTAATAAAGGTTTTCCTCCAGTCATGCGTTACGCGTCACGAGAGCATATATGTATTATTAATGCTTAAGTCAGTAATTACTGTTATGGCCATACAGGATCCTCCGTCATTTGTAATCATTAAAGGTTTCGAAACAATAAGTCTGATATTATAAAAAAGGGTGTGAGAAAATTAGAATGAAACATTATTTATTGGAAGCAGTCGAAGCGTATGAAAAGGAAATCGTAGATTTTTTAAGGGACATGATTGCTATTCCCGGTGAAAGTCGTAATGAAAAACATATAATAGAAAGAATAAAAAAGGAGATGGAACATGTCGGATTTGATGATATAGAAATAGATAATATGGGTAATATACTGGGGAAAATCGGCTCCGGAAAAAGAATAATTGCTATGGATGCTCATGTAGATACAGTCGGAACAGGCAACCCCGCACAATGGAAGGTAGATCCCTATAAAGGCATGTTACATGAAGGGAATATCTATGGCCGCGGCTCTGTAGATCAGAGAGCAGGTATGGCAGCTCTTGTATATGGAGTCAGGTTAATAAAGGATTTTAATCTTTTTGAAGATTTTACTCTTTATATTACAGGCACTGTTCAGGAAGAGGATTGTGACGGACTATGCTGGCAGTATATTATCAATGAAAAAGGTCTGAAACCGGATTGTGTTGTCATTACAGAACCTACTAATCTTAATATCTATAGAGGACACAGAGGCAGGATGGAAATAGGAGTTACTACTACCGGAAAAGCCTGTCATGGTTCTGCCCCGGAAAGAGGAGAAAATGCCATCTATGTTATGAATAAAATTATAAGGGAAATAGAAAATTTGAATGATCGTTTAACATGCGATTCTTTTCTGGGAAAAGGAACTGTGGCAGTAACAAATATAACATGTAAATCTCCTTCTCTCTGCGCTGTTCCTGACGAATGTTATATTCATCTGGACAGACGTCTTACAGCAGGTGAAACAAAGGAAAGTGCACTGGAAGAAATAGAAACATCTGCGAAAAAAGCCGGAGTAAAAGCAAACATTGAAGTGCCTGTATATAATCTTCCCGGTTACAAAGGAACTGTTTACTCTACCGAGCGTTATTTCCCGACATGGTTACTGCCTGAAGATCATATTCTTTTAAAATCAGCTGTCAATACATTTGTTAGTTTATTTGACCGTTTTCCTGTGCCAGGTAAATGGATTTTCTCTACCAATGGTGTTGCCACAATGGGAATGAATAAAATTCCTACTGTAGGATTTGGCCCCGGTAACGAAGAGTATGCTCATTCCACAGACGAGCATGTCCCTGTGGAACATGTTCTTAAAGCTGCAGCGTGGTATGCACTTTTCCCTGGCATTTATGTGAAAACATTAGAAAAAGGAGAATGAAAATGAGTAATAATCACAGGTTGGCTTCTAGCCTTAATACATTAAAACAGGTGAATTTTGATTTGTTTCAAAGGGATTTCCTTCTTACCTGGGAAAAGGAGTATGAAGATATATGGAGTATTCTCAAGGTAGCAGAAATTTTAAAGGATATTTATGAAACTAATAGAGGAATGAGAATTTTTCAGAGCGGACTTGGCATATCATGGTTTCGTGATAATTCGACCCGTACCCGTATGTCCTTTTCCTCTGCCTGTGCTTTACTCGGTCTGTCTCACCAGGAAATGGAAGAAAAGAAATTACAGCTTTATCATGGTGAAACTGTAAGAGAAACGGTTAATATGATTTCTTTTCTGACTCAGACTATAGGAATAAGAGATGATATGTATATGGGAAAAGGGAATAAATTTATGAGGGATGTAGCTTCTGCCCTGGATGAAGGTTTTAAAGAAGGGGTAATCAGCCAGAGACCTGCAATTATCAATCTTCAGTGCGATCTGGATCATCCCACTCAGACCATGGCTGATCTGCTTCATATAAAGAATTATTTCGGAAATCTGGAAAAACTCAGAGGCAAAAAAATTGTTATGAGCTGGGCCTATTCTTCCAGTTATGGCAAACCTATGTCTGTTCCTCAGGGCATAATAACCCTGATGAGTCGTTTCGGTATGGATGTTGTATTATGTTGTCCGAAAGATTATAAACCTCATGATGATATTCTGGATAAAGCACAGAAATTTTCTTTAATCTCAGGAGGTACCTTTCATATAACAGATAATATGAAAAAAGCCTTTAAAGATGCAGATGTAGTTTATCCAAAAAGCTGGGCTCCATACAGGATTATGACAGAAAGAACCAGATTGCTCGATAGTGGTAATCAGGAAGGATTGGTTGAACTTGAAAAAGAATGTCTGGAACAAAATGCCTGTTACAAAGACTGGGTATGTAATGGAAATTTAATGTCTCGCACAAAAGACGGTAAAGCTCTTTATATGCATTGTTTACCTGCAGATATTCAGGACGTAAACTGTAAAGAAGGAGAAGTAACAAAAGAAGTATTTGAACAATATCGCATCGAGACCTATAAAGAAGCAGGGTATAAACCTTTTATTATTGCTGCAATGATTTTATTATGTACTCAGAAGGATTCTATTGCTGTTATTGAAGAAAAATTAAAGGAATTTTAATGAAGGGAGTATAATTTACATATGTACGCAAGTAACCTCAAACAATAAGGTGATAAACATGATAAAGGTACTCATTGTAGATGATCATCCTGTAGTTCGTAAAGGTATAAGGCAGATACTGGAAGAAACTGATGATATTATTGTGGCAGATGAGTCGGATAACGGCCATGATATGTTGAAAAAAGTCATGAAATACAAATACGATGTGATTTTACAGGATATTTCATTACCTTATATGAATGGCCTGGAGATCCTTAACGAATTAAATACGCTAAAAATTAAGACTCCCGTCCTTATATTAAGTATTTATTCGGAGGAGCAATATGCTTTAAGAACATTACGAGCCGGTGCTTCCGGTTATCTGACAAAAGGGAATTTGCCTGATGAACTGATAAATGCCATACGTAAACTGGCAGAGGGAAAGAAATACGTCAGTCCTTACATCTCTGAATTACTGATTAACAATATAAAAGATGCCCATGGCAAAGCACCGCATGAAAACCTTTCCAATCGTGAACTGCAGATATTGTGTATGCTTGCCTCAGGAAAAACAGGTAATGACATTGCCGCAGAACTTTCATTAAGTATAAAAACTATCAATACTTACCGTTCACGTATTATGAAAAAGATGGGAATGAAAAATAATGCCAGTTTGATCAGATATGCCATTGAGAACAAAATGATTTATTAATTCAGTCATTAATGTCATTGCGGGAAACACAGAGACGAAGCAATCCCGGTGATTTCTATAATCACTGTGATTGCTTCCCGTGAAGAACATTCATAATGACACTGTAAAGGTACTTCCCTCTTTTTCCGTTGAACTGAATTCTACATGTCCGTTAAGATATCTTTCCAGTAAAAGTTTTACCGTATAAGTGCCGAAGCCACGGCCCTTTTCTCCTTTTGTGGAAAAGGAACGATTGAAGATCTGAAGCTGAACGTCTTCTGTCATAAAACCTTTATTGTGAACAAGAAATCTTATGCCATCTGTGTCATTTTTATAGGTAACAGTAACAGTTTCTCCGGATTTTGAAGATTCAAGGGCATTTTTTATGAGATTACCCAGTATTCTTGAGAGAAGTATTTTGTCGGAGCATATATAAGAAATATCTCCTTTAATGAAATGAACAATAAATTTGCCTTCACAGACCTTATGATTTTTATAGAGTGTCACCAGGAGGGACAGGAAATCGGGAACATATATTTCTTCAATTTTAGCTTCTAACTGTCCCTGTTCTGCAGCGAGAAGATCTCTGTGGGTTTCTATTTCCGATATTAATTGCCTGGAAATTCTTAAACCTTCCGTATGGAATTCCTTAAGCCCTGCATGATATATTTCAGGTGAAAGTTCCATGAAATCCTTTATTGTGCCGGCAAGATTTAAGACATCATGAAAGAATATCCTTTCTACGGAATGATGAAATTTCTGTTCCGATATATTACGGATAGAGAAAATGACAAAATTTTCTTTATTGAAATCAAAGGGAGTGGCTGTAACAAGGAAATTAAACCCCTGAAGCCCTGAAGAAGTTCTTACTGTAATATTACATTCCTGAATATCTCTGCATTTAAATTTCTGGCTGTTAAATATGGCATTAATGGCTCCGCAGTATTTGCAGAATTTTGTAGTGCCGCAGCTTTTATTTTTACAGTGGATACAGCTCATGGCTTCTCCCGGCCTTTTACCGAGAATTTTGGTTTCACTTTCTATTTTTAAAACCTCCAGAAAATGTTCATTTGCCGTTACTATCTGCCTGTATCTGTTCAGGATCATGATAATATCGGGCGTGCTGTTGAGTAAAACAGGAATAAGAGGGTGAGATTTTAATTTACCGTTCAATTTTATTATTTCTTCGTAAGGAAGCCTTGCTTCAAGAGAATATTCTGTGGGAAATTTTTTCATAAATTCTCCGTTGTTATATTTTTTTTAGCAAAAATCTAAAAAATTACGAAAATATTACAGTGAAAATCTTGATGGCTCTCATAAGTATATCTCTTTTAAAACATATGTCATCACCTATGAGAAATTTATTATAGCCCATGTCCTTTAAAAATTGCAGATCCATCATATCGGGGCATGACGGCATTGAATGTTTTAACAGAGAAGCGAGTAATCTTGAACCGACAACAGACTTATCTTTTCCGGTTTCCCTTATTTTCTTTAAAACATCCGAAATTTCATGGGGATAATCTATTTCTGTATAGAGATCTCCTCTTGCTGCCATTATAAAATCCGATATTTCAGATATTTCTTCAAGATTATGCATACCTTTTTTGTTCTCAATCTTTGACATGATAACAGAGCCGGGATAAATATTTTTAAGATATTCTATGTCCTGTTTTTTTTCAACAAAAGAAAGCATAAAATGCTTTATGCCAAGTTCTTTACATAAAGCCACATAGATCTCATCTTTTTCAGTTAAGAAAGAATTTTCCGTATATTCAAGAGTATCATCTAAAATATTTACCGATTCTCCCGGTCCCAGGAGTCTTCCTACATAATCTTCAAGTATCAGTTTATTCCCGTCAATATCAACAAGTTTTCCCGTAATATTTCCATTGTCAAAATAGACTGTTGCCGGGAGAGCGACTTTAATCTTATGGGAAATAGTAACGGCAGTATAGGGAGTATTTGCAAAATCCTTTATTCGAAGCTGTCTTGCCTTCAGGTCAATCCAGAGAATTTTGGGATATATTTTCTCTGATATATCTTTCAGTCTTTCTTTTAGAGTTCCTTCTTTAACCGGCATAATGGTATTTAATCTTATGGCGGACACGATATTTATAGAAGCCAGTTCTTCCAGAAAAGTCGAATAGGGGCCCTGTGTTATTATTAATTCTAATTTATTCATCTATTGTTAGACCTTTTGATTTATTCCCTTTCCCTGTAACAGAAGTAACGGATTTCTGAGATAAATCTTTATGATAACTGGTTTTTAATCTGTGAATGGACGTTAAAACTTCTTTTACCTGTGACGGTTCCTGTCTTTCTACAAGTTCTTTTTCAAAAAGCCCGGTTTTCCCTGTAACTATGCCCAGAATACCAAGGATTACATCTACCACTCTTTTGGGATCTTCAATATGTAAAATTCTTTCGGATTTTATAAGAGCAGTTTTTTTCCAGCAATCTATAATGGATTTATCTTCTTTTATAGAGTTATTGTATAATTTTCTTACAAGAAATACATCACATTTACTGTGAAGTCTTTTAAATGCTTCTTCTGTAGAAGTATTTCCCATTTCATAATATTTACATACTTCATCTGGAACATAGGGGAAAGGTTTTTCATCTCCGAGGATGATTGCCAGAGGTTTTATGATTGCTTTCGGCGCTTCCAGGAAGGAATTATAGGCAGCGAATATTTCATAACTTTCCGTCACCTGGCCGCCTCCCCCTCCGTAAGGCAGGAGTTTCCCTATGATTTCATCAAGGTGAGAACCTTTCCCGAAGGGAGCAGGCTGAAATGCCACGTCTTTACCGTCTGCTTCGAAATCATTTATTGCCTGGAAACTTATCTCACAATCAGGGAAATATTTTACCCCTTCTCTGTAAAGGAGAGGGAGTTTGTCGAAAAATACCTTCGGCCATTCTGCCATAGAACCTGTAGTATCTATGCCTATAATGACAGGGTAAAGGGCATCGGTTTTGAGAAAATTGCTTTTATATGTATAGAAAACCTGAGATTCACTTTTTGCTACTGCCACATCATCATAGGTTCTGGCTTTTGGTGGAAGTGAAGGGACACCGGCGGTTTTTGATTTTTTCCGGCCTGATATGGTACTGCCGGTTTTTGATTTCTTCGTCAGTGGCAGGTTATCATAGGATTTTCTTGCATCCTGAAAAGAAAAACCATCGTCACCGGTAAAATCATGATCGTCATCCCACGAATAGGGCATTTATATAACCTCCTGTTATGATTAATTAAACTACTTCAGCATTTTGATTATATGGTTTGCCAGTGAATCTTTTATCTCACGATGTCGTGGCACCGGTTGTGCTATTTTAGTAGACGGGTTCTGATACCAGTCATGCTTTCCACCATGGCGTATAAAGATACAATTCATTTTTTCGAGAGCTCGAATAAGATCTATACGTTTCATGCAACTTCAAGCTCACCAATTCTACGAACACAGGGAATATGACCACCGGTCAGATCTGAATAAATATCTCTGAGATTTTCAGCTAATTCTTCAAGCGTTTCACCCTGAGTCCTGTAGTCAGGATATTCCTCAAACCATCCGATGAATATATCTTCTTCCTGGTAGTAAATAAATTTTTTCTTTTCCATAATAATCATCTCCGTTACAGGTCTTTCAAATTTATTATAACATAATTATCTGATAAAATTCAGTTCTCTCCTGTAATTTTTACAGACTATGTTTCCTGTTAAATAATTTTTCCCTTATTTCCCCTAATTGATTGTTCAATTCTTTACAATTCTTCGGCCTGTTCATGGGATCATGTCTGACCATATTATATATAAAATCTTCAAGTGCCGGAGGTATATTATCAGGCAGTCTGTTTGATCTTATATCTCCTCCTGCCATATAAATCATGGTCATACCGAGACTGTATATATCACTTTCCGGTATGGGAGCTTTCCCTTCAATCTGTTCGGGAGAAGCAAAATAAGGGGTGTAGCCGCTGTCATCATGGTTCCCGTCAGGCTTTAATCTGGAAAGACCGAAATCTACAAGGGAGGCAATGTGTTTTTTGAAATCGACTATAATATTTGCAGGCTTTACGTCTCTGTGGACTATGCCGGTAAAATGGAGATAATATAAAGCACTCAGGACTCTCTGAACAATCCAGCACAGTGTTTCTATATCAAGAGGGCCATGTTCTTTTATATAACCGTAAAGTTCTTCTCCTTCGATATAGCTCATTACCATAAGGACATCGCCTTCTTCATTTATTATTATGTCTTTCACTGTAGGTAATGCCCAGTGGTTTACATCCCAGAGGAGAGATGCTTCGTTTAAAATTATCTTCTGTGCTTCTTCACTTTTAAAAAGTGATTGTTTTATAACTACCTTTTTCTTTAAAACAGTATGTTCTGCAAGATAAGTTTTCCCGAATCCTCCTTCTCCTATGACTTTCACTATTCTGTAATTCCCTACCATAGAAACCTCCCGTCATTCGTCACATTTCTTATATTGTTTATTATAAAAGAACATATAATACAACATTACAGGAGTTACTATGATAAGAACGATTGCCAGGGGCGCTATAAGCCTCATGTCGATAGTATTAAAGAGCCTGATATAATTGTATATGATCAGTAAAACTGCAACTGAAGCAATAAAAAGATTTATTATTCTGATGACACTTCACATCCTTTATATAAAAATAATGCGTGATGAATTCCTTCTGTTACCCATCACGCATTACTCATTACGCTTTACGATTCTATCCCCCTGCCGGAGGAGGACTCAGGAAATTAAGTCTTCCTTCCACTTTTGCATTTGCTTCCGTAAGAGGTGAATGTTTATTTATATAGGCTTTCAGTTCATCTATTGCAGGCGTTCCTCCGTAGGTAACATTTTTTCCTTCCGTAAAGGTACTGTAACCGTTTGCGCCGCCTGCAAGGAAATCATCTGTCGTTACCCTGTAGAACTTATTCATATCCAGAGGGACACCGCCTATTTTTATATTTGAAACCCTGTGCCATTTCGCCTCTTTCGGCTCTATATCCATTGTTATACCGGAGACCTGCATATTCCCTTTTTTTCTTCCGGCACTGTTTTCCATAAGATCCTTTATCTGTTTTCCTGTTAAATCCATAGAAACTATAAATTTATCAAAGGGCATTACCCTGTACAGGTCGCCCATTGTGATTTCTCCAGCCATTATCTGATCCCTTATGCCTCCGGAGTTCTGCATGGCCACTTCTGCACCTGTAGATTCTCTCATCGAATCTGTAACAACATTACCCATAACAGTTTCAAAAACCTTTTTTCTGTCATGTGTAAGATTTACTTCACTTTTACCCACCACTTCAGACATCTTTTCTTTTGCTTCATTTACAACGGGAGCTATTATCTTTTCTATCTCAGGGTCAGGTTTGAAATTTTTGTCTGTTACAGGAATGAGGGTATTTTTAAAGGATACAATCTTTTTAGTCTGAGGGTCTATTGCCAGATTTATGGAACCTACTTTTTCTCCCTGTGTTCCTGCCTGCACTATAAGTGTATTATTTACTTGTTTGGCATCTTCCATAAGGGTATGGCTGTGTCCTCCGACTATCAGGTCTATACCTGTAACGGAAGAAGCAAGCTTTTCATCTGCTACATCGCCTTCATGGGACAGGACAAAGATCATATCTGCTCCCTGTTCTTTGAGTTCAGGAATATATTTCTCTACAGTTTCTTTTGCAGAAGCAAATTTTAAGCCTGTTATATTTTTCGGATCTACCGACCCGGGCGTTTCAGGGCTTATAAGTCCTATGATGCCTATCTTTAAACCATTTACTTCTTTCATTGTATATGGTTTAATACCTTCAATAAGTTTTCCCTCTTCCAGAACATTTCCTCCAAGAACAGGAAATGCTGCTTCATCTATCATATCTTTTAGAGCCGCTCTGCCCCAGTCAAATTCATGGTTGCCTATTTCACCCGCATCATAGCCGAGATTATTCATGACATCTATCATTGTTTTGCCTTTTGTAAGTTTTGACTCGTAAGAACCCTGTCCCCAGTCTCCTCCGTCCATAAGAACATAATTACCTTTTGCTTTATCTTTGAGTTCTTTTATGGCAGAACCTACATATGCCACTCCTCCTTTAAGACCTCCCGGATTTGTATCGTCTTTGGAAGGAGTTATGGCACCATGTATGTCATTTGTGTATATTACACTCACTGTCTTTAAAGCTTCATTCATGGGGGTAGGAAGTATTGCAGTGCTGGCAAAAACGGCAAGCCCGAATTCGCTTCTTGATGTGCTTGATATTTCCTTTCCGTCACGTTTGACTCTTACACAGATAGGGTTGTAAAGACCCAATTTCCCACCGGTATCTTCATTTTTTATGTATGTGTCATGCTGAGATATATCGGGTTTTGTAACCTTTACTTTAGAGTCCGGATGAAATCCTGTAGTTAAACCGTTTATTTTCAAAATATATTCCTCCTGATTATTTTATTTAAATGTAAATAAAAAATATATGATTTATTACTTTTTCTTCAAGTAATTGATTTTTCTATTCACAATTGCGGATTCCTCTTTAAGAGGAATCTATTTTTTATCCGATTATATTATATCAAAATTAATGCGGAAATGATAAATTAATTGTAAACATTTCGTTAACATTTAGATGAGAATTATTTAGATGAGAATTGTGAAGGGTGAAGAGTGAAGAGAGGAATACCTTGAAAATCATCTTTCTCTGGATTTTTCCTTTATAGAAGGATATTTTTGTCTATACTTAGAATTTCTATAGTTGTTCTGCATGACCCATATCAGGTGATAATTTCATAACTTATTAGAATTTAAGTAATTCGTGATGCGTAATGCGTAACGGGTTATTACCTATTCGCATCACGCATTACGCATTACGCATTACGAGATTATTAATTATAAATTATACCAGAGGTTTTTATTTTTATGGTACAGTCAGGGAAATACGCAACAATACTTATCTTTTTCTGCTTGCTTTTTTTATCTTCTCTGGCTTATGGTGACGGAATAATTAATTCTTTTAAAGTAAACTGCAGAGAAATACTTAAAAAAGGAGATATTCTGGAATTTACCGTAAATGGTACTGCTCTCGGCCATGTAATGGTTGAACTACCTGCTCTCTCCGTTAAAATAAATCTCCTGGAATCTTCTCCCGGTATATATACAGGTGTCTATAAAATATCCGGTGAAACACCGGGCGCATGTAATGCGTCGGTCATTGCCACTATGGAATTAAACGGCAGGAGCTGTAATGTAACTGCCGGGAATAAAATTACTGTACTCGGCAAAAATCCTATGTTCTACAGGTTAAAACCTTCGGATATGGCTATAATCAGTGATAGAAAACCTGTCATTTCTGCATCTGTTTACGGAGGAACCGGTAAGTTTGATAAGAAATCTTTAAAACTTCTTCTTAACAGGCATGATATAACAGAAGAGCCTGAAACATCAGTAAACAGTGATGTTATTACATTTAAACCTTCTCAGGATTTGAAAGAAGGAGATTATATAGTTTATATGTACGGTAAAAGTACAGATGGCCATGATTTCTGTGCAGAATGGAAATTTTCTATAAAATCCGTTTTAATATCCCATAATGCTATTAAAGAACTCGATAGAGGTGATGTCCTGGAAGTTCAAATGTCCGGTGAGCCCTATCAGAAAGCCTTTTTTGATATAGGTGAATGGAAAAAGGGTCTGCCTTTGCATGAATCCTTCAGATCACCGGGATTATATATAGGTTCCTATACTGTTCAAAAAGGAGATTGTGTGGTAAATGCTCCTGTCCTGGGCTATCTGATCGATTCCTCCGGCGAAACTGTTAAATCCAGGGCAGACAGGTTAATTTCTATTGTTGCCAGTGAACTTTTATTAAAGATAACTCAGCCAAAGAATGGTGATTTTGTAGCAAATCAATTCATTGTTTCCGGTCAGACATGGCCTTTTACCACAGTACATATAGAAGTAAAAATTACCTGTAATCTTCCGGGTATGGGACCTGTAGACAGCGGGGTCATCAGTGAAGATATTAAAGCAAATCAGGGAGGAGTTTTTGAATATAAAGTGAAAGCAGGTAATCAGTTACCCGGAAGTGAATATACTGTTACTGTTATGGCCAGAGATGCACAGGGAAATAAATCTGCACCCGGTATTGTAAAAGTTTTTCAGAAATAGGAGGTGAAGAGTGAAGAGTGAAGAGTGAAGAGTGACGGGGAAAATCCCTTCACCATTTATCCTTTACCCTTCATGACTAATGAAGAGTTATAGAAAAGAATTATGGTTTGAAGCAAAAAACAGAAGGGAATTAATCAACATTACTCCACAACTGGACGAATGTTTAAAAGAAAGCGGTATTAAAGAAGGATTGCTTCTCTGTAATGCCATGCATATTACTGCCAGTGTGTTTATAAATGATGATGAACCGGGGCTTCATCATGATTTTGAAGTATGGCTTGAGAAGCTGGCGCCGGAAAAACCTTACTCACAATACCGTCATAACGGATATGAAGATAATGCCGATGCCCATCTCAAGAGGAGTGTAATGGGAAGAGAAGTTGTTCTTGCCGTAACGGATGGTAAACTGGATTTCGGCCCATGGGAACAGGTTTTTTACGGAGAATTTGACGGTAAAAGAAAAAAAAGAGTCCTTGTGAAAATCATCGGTGAGTAATTTTGTATGAGAATCGTGAAGAGTGAAAAATCGTGAGTCGTGAAAAGTGAAGGGTGAAGGGTGAAGGGTGAAGAGTGGATTAGATTTTCATTCTTCGTTGTGACCACCAGGTCATGGCAGTTTATATGGACTGATAGTAGATCACGCGTCACGATAAAAGAAAGGAGTGTTTATTTATGGATAAAAGCCTGAAGGCAATAAAAAATTCATTGCCGCCATTAAAATTTCTGGAAGAGAAGAAGGAGGATGCTGAAATTAAGGAGGATTCTTTTTATAATCCTTCTCTTCATGATATTGAAGAAGAGTATAACAGATACACTCAGATGATCCAGAAGGGTGAGATTAATAAAAATGTTTTTTTCAGGATTGGCAGGATAAATCATTTCCGGGGAAAATTCGACGAAGCTTATAAATATTATAATAAAGCCCTTGAACTGGATAGTGGTGACGGTGAAGTTCATTATAACCTGGGGAATATTTATTTAAAAGATGGTAAACTCACGGAAGGGAGAGAGGAATTTTTAAAAGCAATCGAAGCTAACCGCAGGGATGTCTATGCTCTTAATGCCCTTGGTAAAGTCTGTCTTAAAGCCAAAGAATTTTCCGAAGCGGAAAAATATCACAGAATGGCTCTGGGAATTAATCCTGAAGATGTATATGCCCTGAGAGGACTCGGAGATATATCACTCATAAAAGGCAGGGTGTGGTACGAAATCAATGAACAAACCATAGAAGATGTAAAAGGGAAGATTACAGACGATAAATTTAAAATAGTGGAATCTCTGAAAAACAGTATGTTTTCTAAAGAAGAACTGACAAACATACTGGTAAATTTGAATTTTAAAGAAGAGGAAATCAAAAATGTAGAAAACTGTTCAAGGAAAAATTACATAGAAGCTCTTTCTTATTATTACAGAGCTCTTGAGATAAATCCATATGAGAAAACTACTCTTCATAATATCGGTCTTGTCCATTTTCTGTCGGGACAGATTGAAAAATCTGAACAGCATTACAGAGAATGTTTGCAGAATGTTAAAGATTTTCCCGGTTTTTATTTCGGCATGGCTCTCTGTTATTACAGAAAAAATAAAAAAAATGAAGCCTTTAAAAATTACAGTACAGGCGTGACTGTTGCACAGGATAGTCCCGAATATGTTTTTTTCGGCGGTAATTATTATGAAATTTCAGACCTGGCACTTCCTGAACTGGAAGAAGAGGTAAAGAAATTAAGAGAAGATTTTACCAGAGAAGAACAGGGGAAACCTTTATTACTCATTCCGAAAGGTGACACAGGGAAAAAACAAAAAGAGCCGGTTATGTCTCCTGTCAGCCCCATAACACTGGAACTGGGCAGAAGCCTTCTTCTGCTGGTAGATCCTAACCAGGGTTCCAAGTTGTTAGAGAGAATAAATTCCATAAGAAGGCATATAATTTCTGAACTCGGACTGGTATTGCCAGGTGTCCGGTTTAAAGATTCCTATCATATTAATTCAAATGGTTATATAATGAAAATATATGACAGGGAAGTTGCCTACGGAGAGATATTTCTGGATAAACTTCTGGCAGTAGGGCCGGAACATATCATAGATACTCTGGAAGGTTATAAGTGTAAAGAACCCGGTTTCGGCATGCCAGCAATCTGGATTGACCTTCAACATATTAAAGAAGCAGAAGAAAAGAAATGCATGATCTTTGAGCCACTGAGTGTTCTTGCCACACATATAACAGAACTTGTCAGAAAATATGCACCTCATATTCTTGGAAGGCAGGAAGTGGCCCATCTTTTGAAATTTGTCGAGAAAACTCATCCTTCCCTTGTTAAAGAGATTTACCCCCATATGTTCAGTCTCGGCGAATTGAAAAAGATACTGAAAAATCTTCTTGCTGAAAATATTTCTATAAGAAATTTACCTTCCATTCTGGAAACTCTGGGAGATTATTCTGCCATAACAGAAGATACCGATGAACTTACTCTTTATGTCCGTCAGTCCCTTGCGAGTGCAAAGAAATATCAGAACCAGAAAGGAGAGATAGAGGTCTTTTCTCTTGAATCTTCTATTGAAAAAGAACTTTTAAAATCCGTAGAGAGGCATATTGAAGGGAATATTCTTGTTCTTGATGATAAGTCAGAACAGTTACTTGTTAATGCTATGGAAGATGCGGTGAAATCTTTCTGTGAAAAAGAAAAACTTCCCCTTCTTTTCTGCCATAGAGATCTTCTTATGCCATTGAAGCGTCTTATAAGGAAAACCAGATTCCCCCTCCTCAATGTTATATGTCCTGTTGATATACCTTATGGAGCAAAAGTAACGGTAATAGAAACCATATCTATTGCATCGGAAGAGTTTCTGGATTTCAAGAATTTTACCGGAAACAGGAATATATTCTCCTATATAGAAAAACTTTATAAAGCACGGGAGCCGGAAATAAGAATGGAAGCCCTTAATCTTCTTATGACTGTTGCGGAAGAACATAATATAAACAGGGTTTTCGATTATATAGATAAAGCTCTGGAAGATGAAAATGAAGATATACGTATTCATGCGGCACAGGTAATGAGTCAGGTCGTGGATAAAGTGAGAAGTGAATGGTGAGAAGTGAAAAGTGAAAAGGTTAAAACTATTTCTTTTCACTCTTCACTATTCACCCTTCACTCTTCACTATTTTCTGATTTTAGAAGGTAGTAATTGTATTGCTGTCGAATTAGTAAAATATTTGTTATAAGTGAATTTGAAGTGAATTTGACGGGTAGAAATATAAATAGAGAGTCCTTCCGTCATGAGTCATATGTCATGTAATAACCACAGGGAGGTGAAGGATTTACCGTAAAAGGTAAAATCTGTTATTTTGTCATCACTAAAAAAGAAATTTACCATAGAGATTAATTACGGATGGTGCAAGGGTTGCGGGATCTGTATTCATTACTGCCCGAAACATGTTTATGAAGCAGGTGAACTTGGTAAACCTGATATTAAGAATGAAGATGAGTGCATTAACTGCAGGCTCTGTGTTCTGAGATGTCCTGATCTGGCTGTTGAAGTATATCCGGTGGAGGTGAAGTAACTTGAAAAAAGAAGGAAATTATCAGTTGTTACAGGGTAATGAGGCATGTGTGGAAGGTGCCTTTATGGCAGGGGTGTCTTTTTATGCCGGTTATCCTATTACACCTTCTACAGAGATTGCAGAATCTCTTGCAGCAAGACTTCCTCTGACAGGAGGAAAATTTATTCAGATGGAAGATGAAATAGGAAGTATTGCAGCAATTCTCGGTGCATCTTTAACAGGTGCCAAATCTATGACTGCTACAAGCGGACCGGGATTTTCTCTTATGCAGGAACTTATAGGTTTCGGCTGTATTACTGAAATTCCATGTGTTATAGTGAATGTTCAGAGGCTTGGCCCCAGTACGGGAGGCCCTACATCACCTGCCCAGGGTGATATGATGCAGGCCCGCTGGGGAACCCATGGTGATCATAATATAATAGCCCTCTGTCCTACATCTATTGAAGAGACTTTTTACTTTACCATAAAAGCTTTTAATCTCTCGGAGGAATATATGGTACCTGTAATATTGCTTATGGATGAAATTATAGGACATATGAGAGAAAGAATAAGAATACCTGCACCTGAAGAAATAACAATCATAAACAGAAAACAACCTTCATGCCCTCGTGACGAATATGTTCCCTACAGGGGAGATGAAAAAGGTGCAGCCATCCTGGCTAATTTCGGTTCAGGCTATCGCTATCATGTAACAGGACTTACTCATGATGAGACAGGATTTCCTACAAATGATCCAAAGAAAAATGATATACTTATAAGAAGAATCAATGGAAAGATAGAAAATGCCAGAGGCAATCTTGTAGATTTTCAGAAAGATCATGTGGAAGATGCAGAACTGGTAATTTTTGCCTATGGTTCAACTGCAAGATCCGCCCTTCGTACAGCCAGTGAAGCCAGGGAAAAAGGTATGAAGGTCGGAACCTTTATACCTAAAACCATATGGCCTTTCCCTCAGGAAGAATTGTTTAAAATATCTGAAAAAGTCAGGCACGTTCTGGTATGTGAAATGAATCTCGGACAGCTTGTTTATGAAGTGGAAAGATCTGTAAAAGGAAGAGCTCACGTTCATTTACTTTCTAAAGCCAATGGTGAGTTGATAACACCAAAAGAAATAATGAAAAAGCTTATTGAGGTGTATAACTGATGGTTACAAAATCCGATATAAAAAAATACCTGAGATTAAATAGATTTCCCCATATATGGTGTGCCGGATGCGGTAATGGGATAGTATTAAGGGGTATATTGCAGGCTATAGATGATCTGTCACTTGAGCAGAATAAAGTCGTTATGGTTTCCGGCATAGGATGTTCAAGCAGAATGCCGGGATATGTAGATTTTAATACCCTTCATACTGCTCACGGCAGGGCTATCGCTTTTGCCACAGGTGTCAAACATGCAAATCCTGAATTACATGTAATAGTTGTTACAGGAGACGGCGACTGTGCAGCCATAGGAGGTAATCACCTTATCCATGCCGCGAGAAGAAATATAGACATTACTGTAATTACGCTGAATAACAGTATTTACGGTATGACCAGCGGTCAGTATTCTCCTCTTACTCCCTACGGATCTGTAGCCACTACCGCACCTTACGGTAATATTGAACAGGCTTTTGATCTGTGTGATCTGGTCAGCGGGTCAGGTGCTACATATGTGGCGCGTACCACCTCCTATCATGCCGCTCAGATTCCGAAATTTGTGGCAGAAGGAATAAACAATTGCGGTTTTTCATTTATAGAAGTTATATTACACTGTCATACCTATTATGGCAGGAAAAATAAATTGGGTGGTCCCGTGCAGATGCTGGAGTGGCAAAAAGATCATGCTGTTCCTGTGGGTAAAAAAGGGACGGTTGATATGACCGGAAAGTTTTATACAGGCGTAATAAAACATGGAGAAGGTCCTGAATACTGTCAGGCTTACAAAGAATTAATTTCTGCTACGCAAAGGAGGGGAAAACCCCAGTGTTAAAAGAACGTTATGAGATTCGTCTGGCCGGTATGGGAGGACAGGGATTAATCCTTGCCGGTATTATACTGGCAGAAGCTGCGACTATTTTTGACGGAAAAAATGCTGTCCAGAGCCAGTCTTATGGGCCTGAATCCAGAGGTGGTGCCAGCCGGTCAGAAGTAATTATAAGTCCCGAAGATATTGAGATTGATTATCCGAAGGTTACAAATCCCGATTTGCTCCTGGTCATGTCCAGAGAAGCAATGGATAGATATGGCGAGGAAGTAAAGTCCGACGGATTAATAATCATAGATTCTACTTATATACAGATACCGGAACAATCTTCCGTAAAAATTATTTCCATTCCTATCAGCGAGGTTACGAAAGAAAAATTCGGAAAGATTATAGTCGCAAATATAGTAGCTCTCGGAATAATTGTTGAACTCACACATATTGTTTCAAAAGATTCCCTTGAAAAAGCGGTTTTAAAAAGAGTTCCCAGAGGCACAGAAGAATTAAATAAATCTGCCCTGGAACTTGGTTATAGTCTGGCAGCAGAAAAAAGCAAAACCGGTTGATATTATTTTCTCATAAGAATTATTGACCGGAGAATAAGCATGTAATAAAGGTCTTCTTCCCGTGACGCGTTACGCGTCACGAGAGCAGTTATGTATTATTTATGCTCACGTCGGTAAATAAATCTGCTCTGGAACCCGGTTATAGTCTGGAAGCAGAAAAAAAGCAAAACCGGTTGATATTATTTTCTCATAATTTTTTCCTGTAGAGAAAGAAAAGAGGTCATTTCAATTATGAAGATCCATGAATATCAGGCAAAAGATATATTTAAACATTATGGTATACCTGTTCCTGTGTCCTGTGTGGCGAGAGACGCCGATAGAGCCAGGGTTTTTGCAGAGGAAACAGGAAAAAAAGTTGTTGTAAAAGCTCAGGTACATGTGGGCGGCAGGGGCAAAGCAGGCGGTATAAAACTGGCCGGTAATCCTGATGAAGCTTTTAAAGCTGCCGGTGAAATGCTCGGGAAAAGACTTAAAGGGCTGATTGTAGATAAAGTGCTTGTAGAAGAAGCCATTAATATTAAAAAAGAATATTATCTCGGCATAACAATAGACAGAAAGAGCAGGAAAAATGTCATTATGTTAAGCACCGAAGGCGGAGTGGATATAGAAGAAGTTGCCGCCAGAAGTCCTGAGAAAATAGAGAAATTATATATAGATCCTGCTTTTGGATTGAAGGATTTTGAAATAAAAAAATTATGTGTGAAAGCACATTTTCATAAAGGTCTTTCCAGGGAATTTGCACATTTTTTGAAAGCTTTATATAAAGTTTATCTGGAAAACGATGCCACCCTTGCTGAAATAAATCCCCTTGTTCTTACAGAAGAAGGAAAACTTATGGCAGGAGATGCAAAAATTTTACTGGATGATAATGCTATGTTCCGTCATAAAGATCTTGAAACGCTTCAGGAAATAGCAGAAGACGATCCTATCGAACAGGAAGCAAGAAAGAGTAATATCCCTTATGTGCGACTGGATGGAGATATAGGTATTATGGGGAACGGTGCCGGCCTTGTAATGACAACTCTGGATATGGTTAAAAGGGAAGGCGGCAGTCCTGCAAACTTTCTGGATATAGGAGGAGGGGGCAGTGCGGAAAAGACCAGACAATCTCTTGAACTTATTACTATGGATAAAAACCTGAACGGGATTTTTATAAATATTTTCGGAGGAATAACCAGATGTGATGAGGCTGCTAAAGGCATAATAGAGGCAATAAAATCCATGGGCCTTTCTATACCTGTAGTAATAAGACTTGCAGGTACCAGAGAGGAAGAAGGGAGAAGATTATTTGAAGCAGAAGGTTTTGAAGTGGGAAGAGACATGAATGAAGCAGCAAAGAAGGTTGTTGAACTTGCAGGAGCTTATAGAGCCAGGAGGGAGAACATGTAATGAGTATTTTTATAAATAAAGATACAAGAGTCCTTGTTCAGGGCATAACCGGCAAAGAAGGGCTTTTTCATACGGAACAGATGATAAATTACGGAACAAAAATTGTAGCAGGTGTTACTCCCGGAAAAGGAGGACAGACTATCCTCAATACCCCTGTTTATGAACTTGTAGAAGATGCTGTAAAAGAGCAGAATGCAAATGCTTCAATAATCTTTGTTCCTGCAGCCTTTGCAGCAGATGCTGTAATGGAAGCTTTGAGTGCCGGTATAAAGCTTGTAGTGGCAATTACAGACGGTATTCCCGCACAGGATATGATAAAGGTTTCTTATTTCTTAAAACATTACGATGCAGGGCTTATAGGCCCGAACTGTCCCGGTATTATAACTCCGGGCGAATGCAAAATGGGAATTATGCCGGGCCATATATTTGCTAAAGGTAAAGTCGGTCTTATATCCAGAAGCGGAACCCTTACCTATGAAGTAGTTAACCAGCTTACCCTGGCAGGACTGGGGCAGTCAACCTGTATCGGTATCGGAGGAGACCCCGTAATAGGCACGACATTTACTGATACGCTGAGACTTTTTAATGACGATCCTCATACAGACCTTGTGGTTTTAATAGGTGAAATAGGCGGTAGTGACGAAGAAGAAGCAGCAGATTATATTAAGACTGTCAGGATCCCTGTAGTGGCTTTTATTGCCGGAAAAACTGCGCCGCCGGGAAAAAGAATGGGCCATGCAGGAGCCATAATTTCAGGCTCTTCCGGCACTGCAGAAGCAAAAATAAAAGCTTTCCACGAAGCAGGTGTTCCTGTAGCAGATACCATACCGGAGATTGTAGATCTGGTAAAAAATATTATGAAAAGCGAGTAAGAATCAGTGAAAAGTGAAAAGTGAAGAGTGAAAAGTTGATGGTGAACAACACCGGCTCCTTTCCACTGGTCACTGGTCACTGATCACTGATCACTGATTTGTATGATTTGTCCTTATTGTCAGTATAATAATATTCAAAACAGTGACAGGTGTGCGAACTGTTTTAAGAAATTAAATAATCCCCTGAGAATGAACAGTCATCTTCTTATGGGACAGATATATGAGAGTATACTCAAAAACCCGTCTAAAGCTCTTGAAGAATACAGAGAACTTGTTCAGGAAAAACCGGGTGATGCAGAAGGTTATGTCAGGATTGGCACTGTTTATCTGCAGAAAAAAGATTATCAAAAAGCTCTCAGGTCTTTTGAAGAAGCTCTTGCTCTTGAACCGGAACTGCCCGATGCCCGTTATTACATGGCTAAAACATGTTATTATCTTAATAAATATCCCCGCGCTCTTTCGGAAATAAAACAGGTAATATCCGCTCATCCTGCAAATTATAAAGCCCATTATCTCCAGGGACTTATTTATAAAAACATGGGCGACTTTCCCCCTGCAGTAGAGTCATTTAAAGAGGTCATTGATTATGACCCCGAATTCGCAAAAGAACAGGATCTGGAAAATCTTATAGAAGATATGCAGGTTCAACTGGAAATAAAACATTTGCAGGAAGATTTAAAATCTGATCCCGATAATACCGAAGCTATAAGAGAGCTCGGGGAAACCTATCTTACTATTGAAGATTATGACAGAGCACTGGAACATCTCTGGCGTGCCTATGAGCTTAACAGCCAGGACAGTAAAATCATATTCCTTCTCGCTGAAACTTATGCCTGCAAGGAAGATTATCATAATGCCCTGGAACTCTACAAAAAAGTTCTCGCTCTTGAACCGGATAATTATATTACTATGTCCAGAATCGGAGAAATATACAGAGAAGAAGGGAACCTCTTTCTGGCCATTGAAACACTGGAGGAATCCATAAAAATGAATTCGGAATCCTCTGTGGCATATTGCAGTCTGGGAGTGGCTTATTATGAACTGGGTAATATAGATAAAGCCATAGAATATCTGAATACGGCCATTACCATTGAACCTGATTTTTCCTGGGCTTTCGGATGTCTTGGAGAAATATATTTTCATCTCAATGATTATGTTAAAGCGAGAGAATATTTTAATAAAGCACTTGAACTTGACAGTGAGAGTAATTTTGCTTATGCAAGTCTCGGAGAAGTGTCCAGACTGGAAGGTGATATGGAGAATGCTTTAAAGTATGCCAGTAAAGCTATAGAACTTGAACCGGAGTTTGTCTGGGCTTATGGCACAAGAGGTGCCATATACCTTGAAATGGAACAGTTTGAAAAAGCCAGAAATGATCTTGAACAGGCCATAGGACTGGATCCTGAATATACATGGGCCTATTATGTTCTGGGGCTAGTACTTTACAGACTCGGTTATATTGTAGAACCGGTAGAATGTATGATTGAAGTGCTGGAAGAGAGTGTGGAAGAACTTGTATACCCTGCAGTAAGTTTTCTTGAGAGTTTAAAAGGTGAAAGAGTCGTAAACATATTAATAGATAATTATGACAGAACATCACCTGAAACTAAATACTGGATAGTTTATCTCCTGGGTCTTACAGGTCATAGTAAAGCTTTCCCATTATTGAAAAAAGCGCTGGAACATGAATCTGTGGAAATAAGATGGGAAGCTGCTCAGGCTATGGGTTCTATGGGTAATAAGGCCTTTCTGCCGCTCATAAAAGCATTATCCGACCCTGCCCCTGTTGTCAGAAGTTCATCTGTTATGACGCTTGGCAGGCTTGGCATACATAAGTCTGTAAAACACATCAAAAAAGCCATGAAAGATGAAGATTTTACGGTTAGATTCTGGGCCAGACTTGCTCTTGAGGAAGTTAGAGAGAGTGAGTCGTGAGTCGTGAAAAGTGAACGCTTAATAGTAACTGTTAATATAACTGGTCACTGGTCACTGATAACTGAAAAGAAAGGAGGGTTAATTTATGGGAAACAGTCAATTCTCAATGTGGGGATGGTTGCTCCAGAGGATAACAGGAGTATTACTGGCAATCGGAATGATTGTTCATTATTTATATCTTCACTTTTTTACAGGTGGCAATCTGGATTTTAATGTTGTAACACAGAGGCTCCATTCCCCCTGGTGGGTATTCTTTGATACCTGTCTTCTGGCAGTTATTATCTATCACGGACTCTATGGGGTTCTTGGTATAATAACTGATTGTAATATTAAACCTTCCACTCAGAAGACTCTTAATTATTTATTCGGCTTTGCAGGAATAGTATTATTTCTTTATGGATTTATTGCCCTGTTGACCTTTTATCATAACGGGCCTGTTTTGTAATTTTATCTGTGTTACATAACTCATTGTTTATGTAAGGCAGGGATTTTTTTTCTGGAAAGGAGACATGGAATGATAAAGAAATTATTTTCTTTTATTACGGAACTTCCCGATAATTTTAATCTGGAAATGTTGTGTTTTGCCGGTCAGAGGGTTTCCGGCGTATTACTTGCCATGTACCTGGTTGCCCATATTCTTGTTATCAGCAGTGCCACAATTTTTGGGCCTCAAACCTTCAGTGATGTAATGGCTAAAATGCATCATCCTGTTCTGGTGTTTCTTGAAATGTTACTCTTTGCCGGTGTGGTCGCTCATATGCTCAATGGTCTCAGAATTACTATCTGTGACTTCTTTGGGCTCACTAAATCCCAGAAACAACTTATTGCTGTGATAGCTGTAATCGGATTTTTTGTTGTTGCTACAGGTGTCCTTATAATGGGTAATAATTTTTTTAAACATACTATGTAAGAACGTAACGCGTGACGCATAACGCGTGACGCGTGATATGAGATATTTTTTCTTTCTTACATATGACGTCAGTCATAGAAGGGTTTATAGAAATCTGGAAGATTTAAATATTTGTAATATTGTTTAAATTATCCCGTAATATCTCCTTCCCCGCGTTACGCATTAGCGTTACGCGTTACGGAATTAAAGAAAGGAGTTTTATTTAAAATGATATATCATAAAATTCTGGTAGTAGGAGGCGGTCTGGCAGGCATGAGAGCAGCCATAGCCGTAAGCGAACATAATACCAATGTAGCACTCCTTACAAAGATCTATCCTGTAAGATCCCATTCAGGTGCTGCCCAGGGAGGTATAAACGGGGCTTTAGGCAATAATCCTAAAGGCCGTCATGATAGCTGTGAACGTCATGGTTTTGATACCATAAAGGGAAGTGATTTCCTTGCAGATCAGAAAGCTGCCATGTTACTTACCGCCGAAGCACCGAAAAGAATAAGAGAACTGGAACACTGGGGATGTCCTTTTGATAGAACGGAAGAAGGAAAAATAGCACAGCGTCCCTTTGGAGGAGCAGGCTTCCCCAGAACCTGCTATGCTGCAGATAAAACAGGACATGTTATATTGCATGTGCTTTATGAGCAACTGGTGAAATATGAAATAAAAACTTATAATGAATGGATGGTAATAAAACTTGTAGTAGAAGACGGGGTGTGCCGCGGTGTGATTGCAATGGATTTGATTACAGGTAAACTTCATCCCATAATGGCAGAAGCTGTGATTTTCGGAACAGGGGGCGGAGGAAGAAGTTATGTAGCCACAACAAATGCCCGTACAAGTACAGGCTTTGGCATGGCCATACCATACCTTGAAGGAGTGCCTCTCAAAGATATGGAATTTGTCCAATTTCATCCCACAACACTCCTTGGGAATAATATCCTTATGACAGAAGGATGTCGCGGTGAAGGAGGATATCTCAGAAATAAACTGGGAGAAAGGTTTATGCAGAAATATGCTCCTGATTTTATGGAACTTGCTCCAAGAGATATTGTATCACGGTGTATTACTACAGAGATTTTAGAGGGAAGAGGTTTTGATGATTCTTATGTTCATCTCGATCTTACTCATCTCGGAGCCCATAAAATTATGACAAGACTTCCCGGTATAAGAGAGATATGCATGAATTTTAAAGGAATAGACCCCATAACACAGCCTATACCAATACAGCCCGGCATGCATTATATGATGGGTGGGATTGACTGTGATATAGACTGTGCCACGAATGTGGCAGGATTTTATGCGGCAGGAGAATGTGCCTGTGTCAGTGTTCACGGAGCAAACCGTCTCGGAGGCAATTCACTTCTTGATACTGTTGTTTTCGGCGCAATTGCAGGAGAAAAAGCAGTAAAATATATAGAAAGCAAAAAAGACAGCAGAAAGGGAGAAAAAGCCATCAATGATGCTCTGGAACAGCAGGAGAAGAAGCTCAGAGCTCTTATGGATAATGACGGTACTGAAAAAATGCCTGAAATAACCAGGCAGATGGGTGATGTTATGCTGAAAAACGTTGGAGTTTACAGGAAAAAAGAAGAACTGTCCATTGCCCTTGAGAAAATAAAGGAACTTATTCAGAAATATAAAAAGATAAAGCTCCTCAACAAAAATATAAAAGGTAATCAGGAACTTATGTGGGCCCTTGAACTCGAAGGAAATCTCCTTGTAGATGAAGCAATAGTGGCAGGAGCTCTCGCAAGAGAAGAAAGCAGGGGGTCTCACTCCAGAACAGATTTCCCGAAAAGGGATGATGAAAAGTGGCTGAAACATACAATTGCCACATACAGCCCTGACGGAGTGAAGCTTTCCTATAAAGAAGTGGATACGAGCATATATGTGCCTGTGGAAAGAAAATATTAGCGTAACGCGTGACGCTTGGCTATTGTACGTTTTGCTGATGAAAGGAGACAGATAAAATGTCAAAAGATATAAAATTCAAAGTTTTTCGTTTTGATCCTGATAGTGATAAACAGCCATATTTTAAAGAATATACAGTTCCAGTTGAATCTGGTATGACAGTTCTGGAAGGCCTTTCCTATATCCAGGAATATCTGGACGGTTCTCTTATTTTTCGCTCTTCATGCAGGGCAGGAGTCTGCGGTTCATGCGGTATGCATATAAACGGAAAATACCGTCTGTCCTGTGAAACACAGATTCTGGCACTGGAAGCAGATATGATAACGGTAAAACCTGTTGCCCATATGAAAATTTTGAAAGATCTCGTTGTTGACCTTGAACCTTTCTGGGCAAAATATCGTTCTATAAAGCCCTATCTTATCCCGGGCGATCCAAACCCGGAATCGGAAAGGATTCAGACCCAGGATGAGAGGGAAGACCTTGTGGGTATGATTGACTGCATTCTCTGTGGTTGCTGCCAGGGTGCATGTACCATGACCGGCACAGACGAACAGTATCTCGGCCCTGCCATTTTGTTTAAAGCAGACAGATTCGTAAGAGATTCAAGAGATAAAGCCCTTAAAGAACGTATAAATCTCGTAGGAGGAGAACACGGTGTATGGCGGTGTCATACCATTTATAATTGCCAGGTGGCATGCCCGAAGCAGTTAGACCCTACGGGAGCGATTGCAGATCTGAAGAGAAAATCCATAGACAGAGGGACAAGGATTTCTTTCTGGGGCAGGATTTGATCAGGGGCATGACGGGAGGACAGATTGTTATTTCCGCCTGTGGCTGACATAAGTCATGGCCATTAGTTTAAGACGTGAAGGGTGATATGTTTACTTACCGAATAACTTTTCACCCTTCACGTCTTATGCTATACTTATAATAAGGAGGAATGTTATATGGGTGAAATTATTTTGAAAATTCCTGAGAATATAACGATAGAATATGATATAAAAGATACCAATGATTTAGAACAATTTACAGGAAAGATAAAAAAATATTTGAATTTGAAAAGTGTTTTTCATAAATTAAAATCGACTGTTGACAGTGATCTGTCAAAAAAAGAAATAAAAGAGATGATTATGGAGGTCAGTCATGAAAAAACTCGGTGAATTTCTCATATCTCCCGATGGCGGTTCAGAGATTGTAATGGGCAATACTGCCATAGTCCGTGCCATGATAGAATCAGGCGTAAGGGTGGTAACATCATACCCCGGTTCACCTACCCCGGAAATAGCAGATGCAATCAAATCAATAGATAAAAGACCTTTTTATTTTGAATTTTCCGTAAATGAAAAGGTTGCCGCAGAGGTAGCCTTCGGAGCATCGGTAAACGGTCATCTGTCCTGTGTTTTCTTTAAAAGTGTCGGTCTTAATGTGGCGGCAGACACATTCGTTCAGCTCGGCCTTCTCGGAACCCTGGGAGGTATGGTTATTGTTCTCGGCGATGACCCGGGAGCGAATTCTTCCCAGAATGAACAGGATAACAGGCATTATGCTCATATGTCCTATATACCTGTCCTTGAACCGGGAACACCTTCCGAGGTTTATACCATGTTCAAAGAAGCTGCAGATTTATCGAAGAAATTTCAGCTGCCTGTCATATTGAGACTTACCACCCATGTATGCCACGGAAAAGAAAAGGTTTCCTTTAAACCCTTTCAGGTAAAAGAATTTGATAATACTCCGAAATTCGACGTGAAAAACGGCCCCTATATACCCATTACTTCTGCAGTGTTTCCTTTAAAGAGAAAACTTTTCGCAAAGCTTTCGGAATTTAAAAAAGTGGTAGAAAATTCTTCTCTGAATAAAACGGATGATAATAAAAACAGAAAAAAAGGCGTTATAACCTGTGGCCTACCATATTATTCTCTTCTGGACGTCCTTGAAGAAGCGTCGGAAAAACCCGATGTTTTAAAACTTGGTTTTGCCTATCCTCTTCCTGAAACCTTAATAATTAATTTTCTAAAAAATCATGAAGAAGTGAAGATTTTAGAGGAACTTGATAATATTTTTGAGATTGAAATAAAAGCTCTTGCCTATGATAGAGAAGTTAAAACAAAGATTATCGGTAAGAAAGATACGGAAGAATGGATGGGTGAATATACTACAGATAAGGTCTTCAATATTTTACGAAATACATGGCCTGATATGCTTCCTGAGAAAAACAAATCAGGTGAAGGAAATAACAAAATTCCTCCCAGACCTGCCCAGATGTGCCCCGGCTGTGGCCATCGTTCTGCCTTTCATGCCATAAAAGCTGCCCTCAAAGAAGGGGATATTACAGTAGGAGACATAGGATGTCATACACTGGGATTTTTGCCTCCCTATAATATAGGTGAAGTTCTTCTCTGTATGGGCCATTCGAACGGCACTGCAGCAGGTCTTACAATATTCAATGATAAGAGAAGGGTTATATCTTTCCTGGGAGATTCTACTTTTTATCATGCAGGTATACCGGGGATAATTAATTCTCTCTTTAATAAACATAAACATACACTTATTATAATGGAAAACGGCACAACTGCCATGACAGGGCATCAGGACAATCCCGTTTCAGGCAGAAATTTCAATGAAATGGTAGATAAAATTCCCATAAGAAAAGTTCTGGAAGGACTTGGAGTAAAAAGTATCAGGGAAGTTGATACATATCAACAGGAAAAACTTACGAAAGCCGTGAAAGAAGCCCTTGATGAAGAAGGTTTTAACGTGGTTATAGCAAAACATCCCTGTATGTTGAAATTTACACGACACGTTAGAAGGAGCGGAAAAGAACTTCAGGGGCCTGTAAAAATAAATGAAACATGTAACAGACTTCATATCTGTGTAGAAAAATTTGCCTGCCCTTCCTATCAGTTAGAACCAGACGGAACTGTACGGGTTCAGGAAGATCTCTGCATAGGAGACGGTTCCTGTAAACAGGTCTGTCCTACAGGTGCAATTGTGCAGGAAAAAAAAGGAGGGAACACAGTTGAGTAAAGTGAAAAATTTCAATATATATCTGATCGGAGTGGGAGGACAGGGCATAGGACTTTTGAGTGAAGTAATCATAAGGGCCTGTGATTATGCAGGTTATCATGTAAGAGGGGTCGATACTCACGGCCTTGCCCAGAGAGGTGGCACGGTTATTTCTCATATACGTATCGGACAGGGTGTTTATTCTCCTCTTATACAGACACATATGGCGGATCTTGTGGTAGCTCTTGAAAGAAATGAAGCACTCCGTGGATTAAATGAGTATTTAAAAGACGGAGGAACCCTTGTTTATTACGATGCTCTCTGGCAGCCTCTTTCTACAAGGCTCGGTAAGAGTAAAAAACTGGAAGGACAGGTTGTATCTGAAGCATGTAATCTCAGGAATATAAGAGAAATAAAGGTATTTCGTGAAGACCTGGATGACTCGAGGATGCAGAATGTAGCTGTAATTTCCGAAATGGCAAAATTGCAGTTAATACCGGCTGTGGACAGGGCTCATTATGAGGGAGCACTGAAGGATTTAATGGATGGAAAAGTACTTGAGAAAAATCTTCACATACTGGGTTGTTAGGCGTTGTCAGGAAATTACTGTAGTGAGTATAAATAATACATATAAAAAACACTATCTATAGAGATTTGACTTTCCTATCTCTTTAAATTAAAATATTATCTATGTTATCTATGAAATCTCTTTTTAAATCCATGATCTCTTTTGTAAAACATAAATGGAAAAGGAATATTTATTTCCGTCTTACCACTCTATTTATTATCTTTTATATTGTAGGTACCTATGGTATATATATTTATGAAAGAGATAAAAATCCTGCTTTCAAAACTCTTTATGAAAGCTGCTGGTCAACCCTTGTTTATATTTTAAGCGGTTTTGATGTAGGTTCTCCTCAGACTGTGCCGGGACGTATCTTTTCCATACTCATACTTATGTCAAGTATCGGTATGCTCGGTATGATTATAGGTCAGGTTACTAGTATTCTGTTACAAAGAAGGGATGTAAAAATGCCAAAAGATATCAGTAAACACATAGTAATATGTAACTGGAATGAAAAAGGTGAGAAAATAATAGAAGAAATTCATTCACCACTTGCAGGGCCTCAGATTGATATTATTGTGATTTCAAACCCGAGACCTAAAAATGAAGAAGAATTGAGAAATAATTTCCCTAAAGAGTACAGTAATGTGGAATTCAGGGAAGGTAATCCCATTCTCCATGAAACTCTGAAAAGAGCCAATACTCATATGGCAAAATCAGTTATTATTCTTGCAGGTTCAACAGGGGAACCTGATTCTGACTCTGCTCTTACTGCTCTTGTTATAAGTACTTTATGGAAAAATAGAATAGAAGAAGAAGTAAGTAAAAGAGTGAAACCTTCCGGTTCATCTGATGAAATCAGGGGAAAAATAGAGGAAGAAGAAGATTTTAAGAAACCCAGGATTATTGTAGAAGTTCTGGAACACAGAAAGATGCAGCACCTCCGCGACGCAGGTGCTGATGATGTAATATGTGCCGCAGATTATGCCATAGGCATACTTGCACAGTCCGCTTTAAATGAAAAACTATCTGACGTTTATCATGATTTACTTACCTATAGAGAACATACCACTGAAATTTATATAGTGGATAATCCCGATGTTTCCGGGTGGCTTGCTGGTAAAACCTTTATAGAGGTTTCTAAATTTTTTCTGGAAAATAGATGCACTGTGAACCCTGCCATACCTATCGGCTATCGGAGGGGTAAAGAAATTTGTGTGAACCCAAAACAGGATGTTAAATTTACCTGTCATGACTGCCTTATTGTAATGGCCTATGAGCTTCCAGATTTATTAAAACTTATTCATAAATCGTAATATCTATATCAGTTTATTGGCCCGAGCATAAGCATGTAATAAAGGTCTTCCTCCCGTCATGCGTTACGCGTCACGAGAGCAGTTATGTATTATTTATGCTCACCTCAGTAAATAATATGTCCCCGCTACCGGGTGTCTGTAAAAGTAAATATAACACTTACTTCTGTTTCGTGATACGAACATGCGTGACGGGAGGAAGAGAAACTCACAGATTGTCCGGTACCGTATGTAGCGATGTTTGCATTCAGTACGCGGTTGATCTTATCAATAAAATAAAAAGGAATAGTATGGTATGCTTAATAAAAATATTATAATATGTAACTGGAACGAAAAAGGAGAAAAGATTGTTATAGAACTCCATTCCCCTCTTGCTGCCCCTGGGACAGGAGTCATAGTGCTTTCAAAGCCAAGGCCTGTTAATGAAGAGGAATTAAGACACAATTATCCGAAGGAATACAGTAATGTAGAATTCAGAGAAGGTTCTCCCGTAAATTATAATACCCTTGAAGGAGCAAATGTCCATACTTCAAAGGCGGTAATTATACTTGCAAACGATAAACTTCTTAATCCGGATGCAGAATCTGGTCTTATTGTACTTGCCATAAATACCCTCTGGAAAAAAAGGATAGATGAAGAAATCAATAAAAGGATAAAAACTTCAGGTCTTCATAAAGATGAATTGAGAGAAAAAATAATTCTTGAGGAACAGTTCATAAAACCACGTATAATTGTCGAGGTTCTGGAGCATGGGAAAATGGATCACCTCAAAGATGCAGGAGCAGATGATGTGATATGTGCTGCAGATTATGCCATAGGCATACTCGCACAGTCAGCTTTAAATGAAAAACTTTCCGATGTATACCATGATCTTCTTACCTACGGGGCCGGCACAAATGAAATATATATTGTAGACGAACCTTTTCTGTCTGAATGGATAGACGGCAGAACCTTCAGAGAAGTTTCTCTTTTCTTTCTAGAACACAGATGTAATGTTAACCCGGCCATACCTGTAGGACTCAGAAGACGTGGTAAAGCAATAATAAATCCAAAGGAAGATATAAAGTGTACGAAAGAAGATGCCCTTATTGTGCTTGCCTATGATATTCCCGAGCTGGTTAAAATAATTTCTGAGAAATAGTTTTTTTATATCATGTTACCTTCTTTTTACTACTTATTTATATTTTTTACTGTTATAGTCGATAGCATAACAATCCATATATAGTGTATTTCATAACTTATTAGAATTTAAGTCATCGTGAAGCGTAACGCGTGACGCGTGACGGGTTTAATCCCTGCGCATCACGCATTACGAGGTCATTATTTATGGATAGTTATGAAACTAACTATAATCCTCGTGTCACGCTTTACGCGTCACGAGTCACGAAAAGAGGGATATTATGCATAACAGATTTGCCTTAAACGATTTTCCGCCTGATGAAAGGCCGGCGGAAAGACTTTATAAATCAGGACCTGATGTACTGAAAACATCGGAATTGATAGCCATAATAATAAAACAGGGAACTCATGAGAGGACAGCGCTCAGGGCGGCAGAAGATTTATTGAATAAATTTTCCGGCAATTTAAGCCGTATTGCCGGGGCAACTCTTCGTGAACTTTCTACCGGTATTGATGGCATTGGTCGTGCCAGAGCAGCACAGCTTATGGCCTCATTCGAACTGGGAAAGAGAATTGCTTCCTATTCTGATGTTGAAAAACCTTCTATTCATACACCTTCTGATGTGGCACGTCTTCTTATGAATGAAATGAGATATTATAAAAAAGAGGTATTTAAAGTTTTGCTTCTTGACACCAAGAACAGGCTTATAAAGATAGAGACTGTATCAAGCGGAATACTTGATGCGAGCCTTGTCCATCCAAGAGAGGTGTTTTATGCTGCCATACAGGAAATGGCATCCAGTGTAATACTTGTTCATAACCATCCGAGCGGAAATATAATTCCAAGCACCCAGGATATAGAAATAACAAAAACCATAATAGATGCAGGGAAAATAATGAATATAGACGTTATTGATCATATAATAATAGGGGAAGGTAATTTTCTCAGTTTAAAGGAGAAGAAGATAATTTGAAGAATAAAACTTTATTGTCAGTTTTTAAGAAAGGTGGAATATAAATGTATTCAAAAAAATTACTCTGGATTTTTTTAATTTCTCTATCTATGCTAGCTCTCATAGCAGGCTGTGGAAGTGACAGTACTGTTACCCCTGTCGTAACGGTTACCCCAATAGCTACATCTACTCCTACACCTGTTGTAACGACTGTTCCTACCGGTTTGCCTTCAAGTGTGACAGAACTGACCTTTTCCGGCGGTAAAGCCAGTGCGAGTGTATCGTCATCCAACGTTGTTGCAGTCTATAATAAGTCTGACAGTGATTATGCCTATACACTGAACAGTGATATAGCTGTGGCTTCATTGCCTTCTAATTCTTATGAAAATGCTTATTACAGAGGAGGAGAAGAGGCTGAAAAATTATATGAACGTATAAGAAAAGATACGAAAGAACTCTATAAAAAATACGGTTCTCCGAAACGTGCTGAGAAAAAATCTATTCAGTCCAGTGATTATCTCGGACAGGAAGAAAAGTTCTGGGTTGTAGATGCAGATGATAATGATGTCCAGATAACAGCTACCCTTAAGGCTATAGGTGAATACTGTTATATTTACGTAGACAATAATTCTTCGGCAACTACCATTCAGGCACAGCAGGTTGCAAATGAATGGGACGGAACAAGCTATCCGTCAGTAATCAGTCATTTTGGTGAGCCCACCGATGTGGACGGAGACGATCATATTTATGTACTTCTTTCTCCTGCATTGAATAATGGAGGGGAAACAAGTCCGAGCGGTACGTATGGATATTTTTACAGCAGGGATCAATATCCGGGACCTTACAGCAACTATAAGGATATTATTTATTTGAATTCTGCCTTTCTTGTAGCAGGCACGTCAGATGATAAATTTGAATTTTTTGCCACTCTCCCTCATGAATTCCAGCATATGGTTAATTTTAATTATAAAGGTAACGATGAGAATACTACCTTTGACGAAGGATGTTCTATGATGGCAGAGATGTATGCAGGATACGGACTCCCGAATGGCAGCCAGTATGCTTATAATGTTGTTAAAGTTTTTGAAATAAATCCAGTGAATTATTCTATTACTGAATGGTACTATAATAAAACAGGTTATGGTATTTCATTCCTCTTTATGTGTTATATAAATGATCAGTATGGTTCGGCTAAAATAAAACAGATTGTTTCAGGCAGCAGTAATACGGGGACGGGTAATATTGCAAATGTTGTCGGAATACCTTTTGAAACTCTTTATAAAAACTGGGTGATAGCCAATCAACTGGATGGCGTGACAGGTGACTCAGCTTTTATTTATACCAGTATAGATATGGCAGGTACATTCGGCGATAGATATTATAACAAACAGAGTCTTCCCGGTATTCAGACAGGATCTTTATCGAGTGCCAGTCTCAAGCCATGGGGTGTGAATTATATGAAGTCCGGCGGAAATGGTAGTTTTTCCGTCAGAGGCAGTAATCTCGGAGCTTTATTATTTAAATAAAATGGCATTCGATAAGAATTGGCGAGTAGTGAGTGTTTATTTAACTCATTACTCGCTATATTATTTTTTTAATATATTGCAAATAATTCCAATCCTGTGATAGAATTATCAGGACATCTTTATGAATTTAATATTAGGAGACCCTGAGTAATTATGGATACTGATTCTATGAAAATATTGATTGTTGATGACGATCCTCTGACATGCAAATTAGTTCACACCATAATCCGGTCGAATGATTATGTCTGTTCAGTAGCAGAAAATGTGGAACAGGCATTAGAATTTCTGACTTCAAAACCGGAGGATTATTTCCTTATCATTACCGATTATTATATGCCAGGTAAAACAGGTATTGATTTATTAAAAACTGTAAAAAAACTTTATCCTGTAATAGAAGTAATTATAATTACAGGTGAAGGTTCGGAAGATGTAGCCGTTCAGGCTTTACGACTGGGAGCAATGGATTATATTCAGAAGCCTATTTCAAAAGATGAATTGCTTGTTTTGGTTAATAAAGCAAAAGAACTTTATAAGCTCAGGAGACAGAATCAGACCTATTTTCAGGAAATTACAAAAGTAAAAGATTATGCTGATATAGAAATGGAAAGTCTGAAGATATTTATAAAAGGTATGGAAGAAGAAGTAGTCGAACTCTATGAAAAATTGAGAAAAAGCTATGCCTTTATAAAAAAAATAGATTCTTCTCTCTTGCCACAGGAGTTAAATAAAGAATTACAGGAATTACTTGAAAGTTTTGATGAGGGAATAGAAAGGTTTTAAATAATGATTAAATATATTGGTATTGTATTGTTTCTTACTATTGCTATATATAATATTTCCTTTGCTCAGGATTCTGAAAAAGATATAAAAGCTACTGCCGAAAAATATCTGGATAATATACTGACTGGAATAAAAGAGAATAATTACGATAAATTTTCCCGGGATTTTGATGGAGACCTCAGAAAAAGTCTTACAAAACAATATCTTGTTACAGTAAGAGCCAATATGGATCAGAACCTTGGCAATTACGTATCCCGCCAGTATCTCGGTCAGTTAAAAAAAGGTGAGAGAATTTTAATATTATGGAAAGCCATTTTTGATGGTACAAAAAACGATGTCCTTATACAGTTGTTTTTAACTAAAAAAGATTCTAAATATCAGGTAACAGGTGTTTTGTTTGGTTAAATATCAGGCATGGGATAACCCCATGCCGGATATTATTAACCTCCGAAATGAATACACTCTTTTTCTATTCCGGCCAGCCCTTCCATAAGACTTTCCGAAAGAGTTGGATGAGGATATACTGTTTTTAATGCTTCTTTTGCACTTAATCCATGACTGACAATAGTGGCCGCACCTCCTATCAGTTCAGTTGCTCTGGGGCCTATTATATGAATACCGAGAATTTTATGATCCTCTTCTCTGGCAATAATCTTTATACAACCGTCTGTTTCTCCGATACATCCTGCTTTGCCGTTTGCTGCAAAAGGAAATCTGCTTTTTATACACTTTATACCGAGTTCTGTCGCTTTCTGTTCCGTTAAACCAACACTTGCCACTTCTGGACTGGTATATATACATCCCGGAATCAGATTATAATCTATCATGGTTTTTTTATGACCGCAGGCATTTTCAGCAGCTACAAGAGCCTGGGCACTGGCCACATGAGCAAGGAGCTTTTTACCTGTAATATCGCCTATGGCGTAAATACCTTCTACGGACGTCTTCATTGTTTCATCAACAGCAACTGCTTCTCTTTCAAATGTTATACCTGCTCCTTCAAATCCCAGATTTCTGGTATTTAATTTTCTTCCGAGAGACACAAGCAGTTTTTTTGCTTTTATGACTTTTCCGCCTTCAATATGTGCTTCTATTTCCCCACCATCTTTTACTTCCAGTATTTTTGCACCGGTCATAATTTTTATGCCCTGTTTCTGCATAAAGGTCTGTAAAAATCTGCTTATCTGTATATCTTCAGTGGGAACTATATTTTTCATCATTTCTACAACCGTAACGTCAGAGCCGAAGGTTTTAAAGATTATAGCCCATTCGCATCCAAGATAACCGCCGCCTGCTATGATTATACTTTCCGGTATTTCTGTCATGGTAAGTGCATCATCACTTGTAATACTTTTCTTAGAATTAAATATACCGGGAATAAGTGGTTCTGAGCCTGTGGCAAGAATTATTTTATTGCTTTTTACAGTTTCCTGTCCTGTCACTTCTATTTCATTTTTATTAAGTAATATTCCTCTCCCTTTTACAAGTGTTATTTTTCTGTCTTTTATGAGCTTTAATATACCGTTTCTCAGGTTTTCTACTACTCTGTTTTTTCGTTCGATTATTCGGGAAAAATTGAATGTTACATTGTCGGCTTTAATGCCGAATTCTTCTGCCTTTACCATATGTCTGTAAAGATCGGCACTGGCAAGTATTGCTTTTGTAGGGATACAACCTCTGTTAAGACATGTGCCTCCTACGTCTCTTTCTTCAATCAAACATACATTTGCCCCCAGTTGTGCTGCTCTTATGGCAGCAACATATCCCCCCGGACCTCCTCCAAGGACTGTTAAATCATACATAAAAATGCTCCTTTTATATGATAATCGTGACGCGTGACGCGTGACGCGTGACGCGAGTAGTGCCTGTAATATGTTATGAAATACACTATATATAAAATTCGGAGAAAATTCAAGTCTTTTTATAAACTACCATGACCGGGTGGTCACAATGAAGAATGAGAACTTGTTACTCTCTTCACCTTTCACAATTTTTATATAAATTTCTAAAAGAGCAATTTTGAGCAAGAATTTTTTTGAAGATATGTTATAATAAGATGTTATAGTTAGTTTCATAACAACCCATAATTACTGAGGTGAGCATAAATAATAAATATATGCTCTCGTAACGCGTCACGATTCTCATATAAATCGGTAAAGAAGAGCGACTATGAATAAATGTCAGCTTTGCTGGACATGGAGTAAAATCCGGCATAAAAAAATAAATGATAACGATGAAAAAGAACCCGGTTATCCTTACATCGACAAAACAAACAGGATAATCGGCCTGAAATTTTTCGATAGTTCCTATCCTGTAAATAAAGGAACTTTATTTGTCAAATGTGTTCTTAACGGTATGGAAACATTTGAAACGGAAAAGGGGACTTTCCCGGTAGAAAAAAATCATTATTTAATATTAAATGATGAATGTAAATACACCTCACGTATCAATCCTTCTCATGACGTAGAATCTTTTTGTATATCCTTTGTAAAACCTTTTGTGGAAGATGTAGCCAGGAGTATAATGGTGCCTGACGAAAAACTTCTGGATGAGCCAGAACGTTCTTCTGTATATCCTGTATTTAATGAGAAATTATATACTCAGGATCAGATTATCACAGAATTGATCCAGAATCTCAAATATACCTCAGGCAGTGAAAATAATTTAACTCAGGCCTATCTGGAAGAATTATTTTATAAATTGCTGGAACGGATATTAATCTTAAATTTAGATAAAAAAACTGAAGACATAAGCACTTTAAAAAAAGTGCCTCGTATTGAAATACTGGAAAGGCTTAATCTTGCACGGGAATTTATGCATTCCAATATTGACAGGCCGATTAGTCTGAGTCAAATAGCACGCAACGCCAGTCTTTCAACCTATCATTTTCTCCGTTTATTTAAAGAGGTATTCGGTGAAACTCCCAGACAGTATTTAATTCGCAACAGACTGGAAAAAGCCAGAAAACTTCTGGTGAATACAGAACTTTCAGTTACTGATATTTCTCTTGAAATAGGCTTTGAAAGTATCAGCCATTTTACCCGTCTTTTCAACCGCCGTTTCGGAAGTTCTCCCGGAAAATTCCGCCAGTCTCTACAGAGCAGATAAATATGCGAATACTTTATTACTGCCCTGGTGGCGGCACAGGTCATATAGTAAGAGGTTATTCTATTCTCAGAGAATTAAAAAAAATACATGAACTTTTTGTTATAGCCTCCACACCATTTGTTTCTATCTTAAATAATTCCAGTATAAGTGTTTTTAAAATTCCAGGAGAACATGAAAACAGCCTTGATAATTCCATAATTATAAAAAATATTATTGATTTTATAAAGCCGGAGCTGATAATTGTAGATACTTTTTATTACGGTTATTACGGTGAGCTTCTCCATTATCTACAGTCAAAATCTTTAAAGAAAATATTTATCTTCAGATACAGACAGGATAAAATCAGCCATCCTGATCTGAGCTGTTATGATCTTGTTATTATTCCTGAACCGCCCGGTTCATGGCCATTACTGGAAGAAAATCATAATTTTATAAGGGCCGGCTATATAGTCTGCAGAAAACCCGATGAATTAAAGCCGGCAGATCAAGCACTTTTATATCTCAGAGTCTCTTCTCAAGGTAAAAAAATAATCCTTGTTATGCACAGCGGATACGGTTATGAAGGGGAAAATCTTTTTTATATGGCATCACAGGCTGTTTCAGAGTTAAAAAGAGAAGACCTTATAGTGAGATTTGCCTCTATGAAACATTTAATCAATCCGAAACTTTCACCCTGTCATATAAATTATTTTCCTGTTGTAGAATTACTAAAACCGGTGGATATCGTTATATCGGGAGGTGGCTATAATACGTACCATGAAATCTCAATGGTAGGAAAGAAAAAAATTTTAACAGCCTTTGACAGAAAAATCGATGACCAGTCAGTGAGGATTTCCTCTGAAAAATATATCTTTACCGATAGAAAAAGCCTTAAAGAGTGTTTGTATGCAGCTCTTGAAGATGAGTCTCATTTTTTACCTGTTCCTGAGCTTTATAATGGTTCCTCTATGGTTGCAGGGTTAATAGAAGAATTTTAAGGAGGAATTATTGTAAATTTAGACGAATAAAATTTAACAAAAAGGAAAGGAGATGTTATGTTGAAGAAACTTTTAATCACGTTACTTGTAATTTTTGTAATGTCAGTCCGGGCAATGGCTGAATTGACTGAACTGCCGGAACCGGCAGGCAATATTGCTATAGTTACCCATAATGATATGATTTATTTTATAGGAGGAAATGATGAAAATATTGCTAAAAAATCATTTTATTCCTATTCTCTGAAAACGGAAAAATGGGAAAAGCTTCCAGATATGAATGAAGGAAGACTGGGCCACTGTGCTCTTTACTATAAGGATTCTATTTACGTCTTCGGAGGTATAGGTAATGTTAAAGATTCCCCCGTAATATTAAGTTCCGTTGAGGTTTTCGATATAAATAAAGGTGTATGGCGTAAAGAAAAAGATATGATTCAAAAAAGGGCAAGATTTGCCATGGCCTCAAAAGGGAATAAGGTTTATTTCTTCGGCGGTTTGAAGGATAAAACCGGAAGTACTGACTCGGTAGAAGAATTTGATCTGGAAACCGGTAAATGGGAAGGTAAAGAAGATCTCCCCGGGGCCATGAACAGAATGTCTGCTGTAACGTCACAGGACGGTTTTATCTATGTTATAGGAGGAGAGAATGAAGAGGGAGACACAGTTAACAGTGTATATAAATATGACCCCTCGACAGATAAATACATAGAAATAAGTCCTCTTAAATATGCAAGAAAAAATTTCGGCGCAATTTCCGTAGATAACAGAATAATAGTAACAGGCGGCTGGGATATAAAAAGGGGGCAGAAGATTTTCCTCAAATCTACGGAGATATTCAATCCTTATAAATCTGTATGGGAAGAAGGGCCATCATTGAAAGAAGGCCGTGATGCTACAAGAATTATCCTCTTAAATGATGAATTTGTGGCATTCGGAGGATATAACGGCTCGGTATTATCTTCCATAGAAAATCATAAACTTCCATTCTTTTCATCTTCCTGGAGAATAGATGAACCTCTTAGATTTCATCTTGCTTATCTTCCTTCAAAAGAACTTTCAGGAGAAGCTGTTGAAACTGTAAAATCTCTGGGATATACTGAAGATTATCGTCCCGATATTGATAATATAATTTATAGAAATATATATAATCTCGGATTTCCCCTCCCAGAGATACAGGACAGTGAAAAATATAAACTTTATTTAAAGCTATTTGAATTTCCGTCATGTTTCAATGTAACTGAATCTACTATACCTTTACTGGACGAGCATCTTATGAATAAACTTGAACACAGTGAAATGTTATATACATTCGTATCCAGTCCTCACAATGTTTCAGTAAAGTTGGAATATAAAGAAAAATCCGATAAGGAATTTTCTCCTTCCAGTCCTTATCCTTCATTTAAAATTTCAAAAGACGGCCAGAAAGCATTTGATGAAGATGTTAATTTTATGTCCCTTTATGTCACCCCTCTTGAGAAAAAAGAAGGTCTTTCTCAGGATGAACAGGAAAACTGGAGCGCCCAGGGAGTGGTAGCTTTTCACAGGGAACTGGTCAGGATATACAGAAAAAATCTGAAAGAAATTTCCGGTATTGACGGAGATAACTATTATTATTTTCTGCAGAAAGCCGATAATAAAAGCAGTGTAATTATTAAACTTCCGAGAAATCCTATGGTTTTTTCCGACTGGCGTCATAATGATATGCCGGCAGACCCGGGGCATATGTTTTTAAGCGGCCTTCTGCTTATATACAGGACTGAATATAAAAACCAGAATACCTGTAATATAGAGAAGGTGACAGTGGAATCAGAAGATTTCTTTAAAAATTTCACTAAAGAAAAAGCCACTGTCTTTGAAGTCGGCTCTGTTGTGAGAATTTAATTAAAGTCGTGATGAGTAATGTGTAACGCGTGACGGGAAGAATAGTTTTTCATTCTTCGTTTTGACCGGATGGCAATGACCGATAGTGAGAGGTGACTTTTTACCTCTCACTTTTTATATGTTTTCTGCCAGGCTCTTAGTACCGCTACAGGTAAATTTATATGAAAATGATGAAGTTTGCACCTTCACTGGATGTTGATTTTCATATTTGGTTGTGACCGCTCCGTTCATGTCTGTTAGTAAACATTTATCAGCTTCTGCCTGACAGGCTCTTACGAAGAAAAATAATTTGCCTTATTTAATTTGTTTTGCAGACAATAAATTAACCAATGGTTAATTTCTAATACTATAGAAAAAACTAATTTTTCTTCTCCAGAGCCTGCCAGTCAGAAGCTTTTTATGGATACCCTTTTACCTGTTACGGTACTT
>JAKPQU010000610.1 GCA_029555925.1 Bacillota bacterium | reverse complement strand
GATGAGAAGATAGCTTATTTCTGTACCTATTATTCATCGGGAACGAGGAAGGTAACTTATCGTTTACGTGCCGAGACTCCGGGAACATTCCATGTGATGCCGTGCCGTGCCTATGCGATGTATACGAAGGAGATAGGCGGTAACAGTGATGAAGTGATCATTCAGATTAAGGAACGGACAGGTGAAAAGGCAGAGGCCACTCCTGTGAGTGTGGAGCCGACTGTTACGCCGGTTGTTCAGCTTCCTGCAGACAGCAAAGGAGCAAACAGGAATTTACTCATGACAGGTGCCTGTGTGATAATTACGTCAGGTCTTGCTCTTTTATTTTTACTGAGGAATGCAAAGACTCTGGCGAAATAGCGAATGATGAGCAGTGAGCATAAATAATACATATTGGCTCCCGTGACGCCGCGTAACGCGTCACGGGAGAAAGACTTTTATTACATGCTTATGTAAGGTCGGTAACTCACTGCTCATCATTTGCCGGTAATCCTGTCACGCATTACGCATTACGCATAACGCTTTACGCTTTTATTATTACAAAACATAAAATTCTTCTCTTCTATCGGCAAATACATCATTATAATCGGTAATTTTCTTATTGAGAGCCTCAGATAAATTTATTTCAATACTCATTGCTTCTTCTTTATCAGAACTGGCCTGTATAAGAATCTCTCCTTTTGTATTTACGATCTGGCTCATCCCTATAAAAGTAAGCTTTTCTCCTTCTTTTTCTTCTGAACCTATGCGATTGGCAGTAACGGTGAAAATCCTGTTTTCAATAGAGCGAACTCTCATTGCAAGAGGACAGTGAGGAAGTACAAGATTGGCAGGCTGACATATTATCTCTGCTCCTTTCAGAGCAAGACTTCTGCATACTTCAGGAAATATCCAGTCAAAACATATCATTACACCTATTTTACCTATACTGGTATTGTAAACAGGGAAATGAGTATTACCATTTGAAAAGACAAGTTTTTCTTTGTAAAAGAGGTGGGCTTTTCTGTAAACACTAATCTCTCTGTCAGGTGATATAAATACAGAAGAATTGTAAAAATGTCCCTCACAGGCTTCCGCCAGTCCTGCTACAATAAAAACCTTCTTTTTTTTTGCCACTTCAATCAGGGTTTTAACTGTTTTCCCGTGAAAGGCAGACTCTGCAAGCTGTTCAAGCTCACTTTTTTCTGTGAAAAAATAGCCTGTATTAAACAGTTCAGGAAGAACTATCAGGTCTGCATCAAGTGTTTCAATCATCTCCAGTGAGCGGGATAGATTTTTCTGTACTTCTCCAAATACAGGGGATGTTTGTAAGAATCCAGCTTTAATATTCATATTTACTCCATTATTTTTATTATTTTATTATTACCGGCACCGGCAGGTAATTTTTCGACT
>JAKPQU010000599.1 GCA_029555925.1 Bacillota bacterium | reverse complement strand
TTATAAAGAACTTAAAGAAAACAATTTGAAAAGAGGTTTGAAAAAAATACTGAAACATTTACTTACCGGGGGGATAATGTTTATTGTTACAGTATTTATATATGCTTTTTATATAAAATTGAGATACGGAAGTTTTCCTGTATTTATCGGTTCATTTAAATATCAAAGTATTTTTTATTTATATGGTTATTTCATGGAGCCTATGAAAATTATCCATCCGTGGAACCTGGTAATATTAATATATTTAACAGGTTTATCTTATGGCGTCCGCTCCCTTTTTGATAAAGAAAAAGACGTAACAGTTTATTCAATCGTATTTCTATCTGTTCTTGGTCTGGGATTATTCACTTATTTCCAGGGAAGAAGTCATGACCTCTCTTTACCGGGTGTCTCTTACCCGGCTTTATTGATTTTAACTGTTTTTACAGATAGAATATTCCGTAACAGAACATCTTTAAAATTAATTTCTTTATTTTTACTTTCATGGTTTCTATTTTTTTTGTGTATTTTGATGTCTCAGACTCCTTCAGTATGTTTTTCCGTGAAAGATAAAATTGAAGCTATTATTGAAAAGGTACCTACCAAAATTTCAAGAGATGCCGGCTTTTTGATGGACCATACGAAGCAAAAAGAAAAGCTTCTTATTTTATCCTGTCACTGTGCCATATATTATAATGAAACACAGACATTGTGTGCTTTGAATATTCCGTCTATGACAGAGTTTTTTTATAAAGACGATTATAATATAATATATAAGTTTATAAAAGAAAGTGAACATGGAAAGGTTTTTCTGGACAATACCTTTATTAATATAGATTTTAGAAGCTTATATACTTATAAAAAAGAAAAAAAGAATATCATTCTGGATCGTTCCGATGATATGTTACAGGAAAAAATAGATATAGTTTACATTCTTTTAAGGGAATATAATATAAATGGTATAAGCCCTGACGGAACTATGATTTTTTTTATGAAATAGAAATCTAAAAAAACTTTAAAATTTCTTGACATTTATAAAAGTTTTCTGTATAATCAATTGAAATTAAGTTTTGATGCCAGTTCGTCTAATGGTAGGACAGCAGACTCTGGATCTGTTTGTGGGGGTTCGAGTCCTCCACTGGCAGGTAGCATGGCCCCATCGTCTAGTGGCCTAGGACGCCGGCCTCTCACGTCGGTAACGGGGATTCGAATTCCCCTGGGGCTATAATAAAATACCCGCCATAAAGCGGGTATTTTATTTTATCCTTAAAAAAGGAGAGAAAGACCATGAAGTTATTCCATAAGATTTTCTTCATCTGTTTCCTTTTGTATTTCCTCACAGGCACCGTAATGGCTGATATGCCTGGTTCAAAATTGAAACGCACTGTTTTTGACAACGGCCTTGTAGTTTTAACCCATGAAAAACATGATAATCCTTTAATATCGATTCATATATGGGTCAGATGCGGGGCAATATACGAACCCCAAAATCTCCGCGGTATTTCACATTTCTATGAACATATGATTTTCAGAGGTACCAATGATGTAAGAGTAGGAGAGATAAACCGCACCATAGAAAAATGGGGTGGTACGGTAAATGCCGTTACATCAAAGGATTATACCCAGTATTATTTTGTGGTTAATAAAAAATATGCCATGGATGCTCTGAAATTGCTGGCTGAAGGTGTTATAAATACACAGTTTGACCCGACGGAAATAGAAGTGGAAAGAAGTATAGTTCTTGAAGAACTTAACAGCACGGTAAATAATCCTGAAAATTATATTTTTGATATGTTTGCCGGAACACTTATGAATAAAAATCCCTATAAATGGCCTGTTATCGGTTATGAAGATACTGTTAAATCCATAACAAGAGAAGATTTTATAAAGTATCAGAAAAGTTATTACAGACCGAATAATATGTGTGTTGTTATAGTAGGTGATTTCGAGACAGACAAAGTACTTCCTCAGGTTAAAGATATTTTCTCTAAATTTGAAAATGCCACAGTTCCTCCTTTCAAGGTGTCACTTGATGACCCGGTTAATGAAATTCGCAGATCCCAGGATGATATGGGACTTCCTCAGGCAACTGTTATATTTGGATTTGAGGGCCCGGGGATTTTAGATAATCCTGAAGATATATGTCCTGTAGATGTTATGGCTTTTTTACTTGGCTGGGGACAGAGTTCCAGGTTTGTCAGAGAATTGAAAGAAGAAAAAAATCTGGCTGATGAACTGCAGGTTGTTTATCTTACAAGCCGTTACCCCAGTCCTTTTTATGTATGGGCAGTTACGGATAAAAATAAAATTCCTTTACTTGAAGAAGAACTCAAAGAACAGTTCAGAAAACTTTCAGAAGAACCTGTCAGTGAAAAGGAATTGAACAGAGCCAGAGTTTTACTTGAAAGCAGTTATATCTTCGGAAATGAAACTGCTGACGGTCTTGCAGGAACCTATGGTTATTATGAAATACTTGCCGATAATGTAGATTTTTCAAAAACCTATGTTCAGAATATTCGCAAAGTAACTCAGGAGGATATAATGAGGGTTGCAAAGAAATACTTTGGATCAGGCAATTATACAATATCGGTTTTAAAATAGTCCGAACTGCTTATGAAAGGAGTCTTACTGTTGAAAAAAGCATTTTTTATCATAGTTTTTATAATTTTCTCTTTAACCTGTTCTTTTGCTGTCGAATCGGTTCATAAAGAAGTACTTCCATCCGGTCTGACTGTTCTTATTCAGCCTGTTGATGAGGATATTACTGCCATAGAGGTTTTTGTAAAAACAGGTGTAATGAATGAAGAAAAGAGTCTGTCCGGTATCAGTGGTTTGATTACTCCTTTAATGCTCAGAGGAACAAACACTGTAAGTGCCAGAGATATAAATATGGAAATAGAATCCCTTGGCGGAACAATTCAGGCAATAAGTAACCAGGATTATTCCGAATATTATATTGTAAGCACTTCCGAGTATTTTGATAATGATCTTAAAATCATATCGGATATAATCCTGAATCCTGCTTTTCTTCAGGAAGAGATAGACAAAGAAAAACAGAATATTCTCCTTGAAATGGAAAAACAGCAGAACAGACCTTTTGCCAGGTTAAACGATATGTTCAATGCCACACTTTATCAGAGACATCCCTATGGACGTCCTGCTCTGGGCGGAAGGGATAATATAGAGAAACTTACAAGAGAAGATATAATAAAATTTTATAGCGCAAACTATGTACCAAAGAATATTGTCGTATCCATCGCAGGTAAGGTTGAGATTAAATCTACTGTAGAGAAAGTAAAGGCAGCTTTTGCCGGTTTACCCGACAGTCCGCCTCCTGCTCTTAATAATCCTGACGAACCGAAACCGCTTCTCTGGCGTGAAGATTACAGAGCCAGCGGCGGTGATGCAGGATGGTTTTTCCTTGGTTATCCTGCTCCCAGTATATTATCTCCTGATTTTCCTGCTATGGAAGTTCTTCAACTGGTTATAGGAGGGGGTATGAACTCCAGGATGTGGGTCAAACTTCGTGAAAAGAAAGGCCTTGCTTATGACCTGGGTTCTTTTATGACCCCTACTATAGGGCCGGGACGTATGATCACATTTATAGCCACAACTCCCGGTAAAGTAAATGAAAGCAGAAAAGCTATACTCGATGAAGTCAGAGATATAAGACAGGGGAAAATTACAAATGAAGAAATTGACATCATGAAAACCTATAGAATAGGCCAGTATTATATAAATGAAGAAACTGTCAGAAGCAAGGCCTATAATCTCGGTCTTTATGAAATTCTCGGCACAGGCTACCAGTATTACCTGGATTATCCCGGCTTAATACAGAAAGTTACAAAGGAAGATATTGTAAGGGTAGCAAATGAATATCTTACTAACCCTGTTTTTGTTGTCATATCACCTAAAAGACCTGACGGCATTCAGGGGGAGAGGTAAGGTGTTTCGTGACGCGTAACGCGTGACAGATGATTCGTAATGCGTGTTTTCACCGGTAATGGGCGAAAACTCTGCGACTCACGACTCACTTATTTTATGAAAGAACGGTGGGAAAATTGAAAAAGATAAATATTGCCATAGATGGCCCTGTTGCTTCAGGTAAAACGTCAGTGGCAAGATTGCTTGCAAAAAAGATGAAATATGCCTATATAGATACAGGGGCTATGTACAGAGCCATTACCTGGAAGGCTTTAATATGCGGTATAGACCCTCTCAATGAGGAGAAAATTTCATGTATGGCGAAAAATACAAAAATTGAAATAATCCCTCAGGAAAACAATTCTTCAGGCTATGCAGTGTTTCTTGATGATACCGATGTTACAGGACATTTAACAGAGCCATCGGTTCGTCAGAATGTGTCTTTAGTTTCCTCCATAAGTTCTCTTCGAAAAATACTTGTAGAACTTCAGCAACATATGGCAAAAAATAAAGGCATTATCATGGCAGGCAGAGATATAACTACTGTGGTTATACCTGACAGTGAGGTTAAAATATTCCTTACTGCCTCACAGGAAGAAAGAGCAAGACGAAGACATGCGGAACTTTTAGATAAAGGTGAAATTATTACCTTTGATGCAGTTCTGGAGGAAATAAAAAGAAGAGATTTTATCGATTCTACAAGAAAAGATTCCCCTCTTATGAAGGCTTCTGATGCAATAGAGGTTGATTGTACAGATAAAAGTGTGAATGATGTAGTGGAAGAAATTTTCAGTATTTCTATGAAAGTGATGGAGCGTGACGCTTAAAGCGTAACGTGTGACCGGAGATTTTACAGTATTTACGTAAAAATCTGAAGTCAAAACCTCTGAAATGAAAAATATTCAGATTATAAAAGCTTCAAATATGGGATTCTGTTTTGGTGTTGCGAGAGCTGTTCATATGACAGAAGAGGCTCTGAAACATGGTAAAGGAGTTTTTATACTGGGTCATCTCATCCATAACCCTCAGGAAGTGAAACGCCTCACCGATATGGGAGCCATCATTGTAGAGAGTCTGGATGAAATTACAGGGGGAACTCTGATCATACGCTCTCATGGAATATCTCCCGGTGAATATAACAGAGCCCTTTCTATGAGACTGAATATAATTGATGCTACCTGTCCCTATGTCAGAAAAGTTCAGTCTCTGGCAGATAAACTTTATAAAGAAGGTTATCAGGTTATTATAACAGGAGAAAAAGATCATCCTGAAGTCAGAGGAATTCTCGGGTATGCACCGGAAGCTGTTGTTGTCAGTGATATTTCAGAATTAGAGAAGATTCACACAGGCCGTCATACAGGTCTTTTATCGCAAACGACACAGAAAAGAGAATTTTTTCTGGCTGTTGCGTCATATCTTATAGATAAGACCTTCGAATTGAGAAGTTTTAATACAATATGTTCCGCTACTGAAGAGAGACAGAAATCTGCCTGCGAACTTGCTGAAAAGATAGATGTCATGATTGTCATAGGTGGCAAAAACAGTGCAAATACAAAGAGGCTCGTCACTATGTGCCGTAATAAGGGTATTACTGCATATCATGTAGAAACAGATAATGAAATAAAAGAGGAATGGTTTTTTTATAATGTAAAGGTCGGTATTACTGCAGGTGCTTCCACGCCTGAGTGGTTGATAGATAAAGTAATTGATAAGATAGTGAAGGGTGAAGAGTGAAGAGAAAGAAATTTGATTTAATATTAAAGCTCATCTCAGTAAACTCGCAGGTTGGTTTATGACAAAGAAAACTAAAGCTGTTATAAAATCTGTTTCCCCCGGCTCTATTGCAGAAGAATTAGAACTGCGTGCCGGTGATATTATCGTAAAGATAAACGGCCAGGCTATGAAGGATATAATCGATTACCGTTTTCTTGCTTCGGATGAGATACTGGAAATACTTGTGGAAAGAGACGGAGAACAGTGGATTTTAGAGATTGAAAAAGACCTTGACGAAGGACTCGGTATAGATTTTACGGAAGATCTCTTTGACGGACTTCATAAATGTACCAACAGATGTATTTTTTGTTTTGTCGATCAGACTCCGAAAGGAATGAGACCACAGGTTTATATAAAGGATGATGATTACAGGCTTTCTTTCTTATACGGAAATTTTATAACCCTGAATAATATAAAAAAATCCGATTTAAAGAGAATAGTTAATATGAGATTATCTCCCCTTTATATTTCCGTTCATACCATGAACCCTGATATAAGAAAATTAGTTTTCGGCATAAAGAAAAAAGATAATATAGATGAAAAACTCAGGTTTCTTGTAGAAGGTCATATCGAATTACATACACAGGTCGTTCTGTGTCAGGGTATTAATGACGGCCAAGATTTGAATGAAACCATAGAAAAGCTTTCCCGGTTATATCCGGGAGTGAAATCCCTCGCAGTTGTGCCTTCCGGTCTTACCAGATACAGAGAACATCTTTATCCTCTTGTGCCCTATAACAGTAAAAGTGCCGCCACTGTTATAGAACAGGTAGAATACTGGCAGAAACATTTCAGAGATACTATTGATACAAATTTTGTTTTTCTTGCCGATGAATTTTATATACTTGCAGGAACCCCCTTTCCTTCCGATGAACATTATGAGGGATATCCACAACTGGAAAACGGTGTCGGTATGGCAGCAAATTTTCTTTCTTCCATGAGCACATGTCATGAGTTTTCGAAGATTTCTGGTAAAAAATTTACTCTTGTATCGGGAGAATCATCAGGAAGGATTCTGTCTTTTATAGAGAATAAATGGCCTGTACAGATTATTTACTGTAAGAATAATTTCTGGGGTGACTCTGTTACCGTTACAGGTCTCCTTACAGGCCAGGATATATATAATAGTCTTAAGGACATAGATACAGGTGATGAAATAATAATTCCCGGAAATGCTGTCAGATATGACGGACTTTTTCTGGATGATATGTCGGTAGATACTCTGTCTGATATGCTCGGAAAACCTGTCAGAATTATCAGAGGAGATATTCTTGAACTTTTAAATACTATGGGGTGTGAATAAATGAAATCAGTTGTTGCAATAGTCGGGCGACCCAATGTGGGTAAATCCACTCTTTTTAACAGACTTCTTGCTAAAAGAGTGGCTATAGTAGATGATGTCCCCGGAGTTACAAGAGACCGTCTTTACAGACCATGCGAATGGGTCGGAAGACAGTTTATGTTGATTGATACAGGGGGACTTCAATTTGATAAAGAAGATAATATGAAAGAAGAAATAACACTGCAGGTAAATCTGGCAGTAGAAGAGGCAGACCTGATTGTTTTCCTGGTAGATGGCAGAGAAGGCGTCTGTCCTTCCGATATGGAAATCTCTCACAGATTAAGAAAATCCAATAAGCCTGTAATTCTGGTTGTAAACAAGGTTGAAGGAGAAATGACGGAAAGAGATACCTATGAGTTTTATGGCCTTGGCTTTGAACATGTAATGAGTATTTCCGCAGAACATGGACTTAATATAGGTGAGCTCCTAGATGAAATAGTAGGCAGATTACCGGAAGAGGTGGAGGTATCCTATCCTGATGATACCATATCTGTCGCCATAGTTGGCAGGCCGAATGTAGGAAAATCTTCACTCTTAAATGCTCTTTTAGGTGAAAAGAGGGTTATTGTAGATGATAAACCCGGTACTACAAGGGATTCTATAGATACCTTTATAGAGAGAGGGGACAGGCATTTTAACTTTATCGATACTGCCGGTATCAGAAGGAAAAGCAGGGTAACAGAAGATGTGGAATATTACAGTGTAATAAGAGCTTTCAAGTCTATTCACAGGGCAGACACGGGGATTTTAGTGGTAGATGCGGAACAGGGACTGGCAGAGCAGGATAAAAAAATTGCAGGTAAGATAGTAAAAGAAGGTAAAGGCTGTCTGGTCGTTGTGAATAAATGGGATTTAATGCTGGAGAAAAAAAGGCAGGAATACAGTAACAGGGATGATATAGAAAATTTTAATGCATGGTTTAAAAAAGAAAAAGAGAAATTAAGAGAAAATTATATTGATTTTTTAAAGGAGAGTTTATATTTTGTAGATTATTCTCCCATAGTTTTTACATCAGCTCTTAATAAATGGGGTATAGGTGAAGTGTTTACGGAAGTTATAAAACTTTCGGAGGAAAATTCAAAGAGAATTGCCACACCTGTTTTAAATCAGGTAGTAAAAGAAGCCCTGGCCGACAGGCCGCCTCCGGGTTATAAAGGACAGACCCTCAAGGTTTATTATACAATCCAGCCAAAGGTTAATCCTCCTACTATATTATTATTTGTAAATTCCAGAAAACTTATGCATTTTTCTTACCTTAGATATCTGGAAAACAGATTGAGAGGGGCTTTTGGTTTTGAAGGAGCACCCATTAAGATTATATTGAAAGAGGGATCTTAGTATGTTGCTGTTATCCGTTTTTCTTGTTTTAACTTATCTTCTGTGTTCAGTTCCTTTCGGTCTTTTAATAGGTAAATTATGGGCAGGAATAGATGTGAGAGAACATGGCAGCCGTAATATCGGTGCTACCAATGTATGGCGTGTGATAGGCCCTGTACCGGGCATTATAGCTCTTTTATGTGATGCAGGAAAGGCTCTTGTTCCTGTACTGATGGCAAAAAAATTTCTTGTAGTGCCATTCCTTCCCGCCGGCTGGGGCGTAGTTTTCGTATGTATTATAGCAGTACTGGGCCATACCTATTCTGTATTTTTAAACTTTAAAGGAGGTAAAGGCGTCGCCACAAATCTCGGAATTTTCCTTGCTCTTGATTATCGTATAGCTCTTATCGGCTTTGTTATATTTGCCGCTATTGTCTGGGGAACACGTTATATTTCTCTCGGCTCTATAACAGGCATGGGTTGCAGCCCTCTGCTGGTAATAGTTTTTTACCGGGCAAAACCTGAATGTTATGCCTATCTGTTTCTTACGGTTCTTTCTGCTCTTCTGGTTATTTACAGTCACAGAGCCAATATTAAAAGATTATTTGCCGGAACAGAAAGCAAATTCGGCAAAAAAGCATCTTCAGTATAGATGGGATTTTAATGGCCCGTCACGCGTAACGCGTTACACGTGACGATTTATAAAAATGATTTACATATATTTTTTTAAATGATATAATAATAAAACTTTATTTGATTTTCGAAAGGAGAAATTTATGATAACTACGTCTGATTTTAAGACAGGTCTCACTATCGAATTTAACAATGATGTTTATACTATTGTTTATTTCCAGCATGTTAAACCTGGTAAAGGAGCTGCCTTTGTCAGAACAAAGCTTAAAAGTTTCAAGTCAGGTAACACCCTTGAACATACCTTCAAGGCAGGAGAAAAACTCAAACAGGCTATGATAGAATATCATGAAATGCAGTATCTTTACAGTACAGGTACAGAGTATTTCTTCATGGATAACCAGAGCTTTGACCAGGTTCCTATTCCGGCCAATCTTCTCGGAGAGAATATTGATTTATTAAAAGATAGTATGGTTATAAGGGTTATGTACTATGAAGGTTCTATCATAGGTGTAGAGTTCCCGAATTTTGTTGAACTCAAAGTTGTTCAGACAGAACCGGGCTTCCGCGGTGATACAGCTACCGGGGCTTCAAAACCTGCTACTATGGAAACAGGTGCTGTTATTCAGGTTCCGTTATTTATAGAAATAGGAGATGTCCTTCAGATCGACACTAGAACCAGAAGTTATCTGAAAAGAGCCTGATATGGAAGAAACTTTTACCTCTTTTGTAAAGAATAAATTAATAAATTTTATAGAAAAGTCTTCTAAAAGTAATTTTTCCGAAGTATCTATAAAAGGACCTGAACTGAAGGTTCTAATTAAGAAATCTGAAACTCCGATTCTTCCTTTACCTCATGTTAATGTTCCTTACAATACAGCAGTTCCGGAGGAACAACCGGATATACAGGTGGAAGAGATAAGGTCTTCGTGGGTAGGAATATTTCATCAGACTAAAGAAGGGATTAATTCGGGAGATAAAATTGAAACAGGTCAGTTACTCGGTACTGTAAAATGTATGAATTTAATGTTTGAAATAGATTCTCCAGTAGACGGAATTCTTATTGATGTAATGGTACGAGAAGATGAAATAGTAGAATATGGACAGCTATTGTTCAGAATAAGTAAAGTTTAGACTTTTAGAATTATATTTTACTCTGCTATATGTTATGGATTTATATGAGAATGGTGAAGAGTGAAGGGAATATAAATTTTCATTCTTTGTTGTGACCATTCGGTTATGGCTGTTATGGTAATTTGACAGAATGTTCATTTATCCAGGGAAAAATCTGATAGATGACTGCTGATTGCTGACAACTGATAATAATTTAAAGGTATAGGAATTTTCATTTTTGATGCCGTAAATTAAGGGTTAGATAAAATTTTATCTGGAGGAAGTTATCTAAATAATTTATTATAAGGAGTAATGGAATGTCATTTGAGAAGGTACTTGTTGCCAACAGAGGAGAAATAGCTATAAGAATAATAAGAGCCTGTAAAGAGCTGGGTCTTAAGACTGTGGCTGTTTATTCCGAAGCAGATGATACGTCTCTTCATATAAGAATGGCAGATGAAGCCTATTGTATAGGAAGTGCTTCACCTGCCGACAGTTATCTTAATATATTGAATATAATAAGTACTGCTCAGATATCAGGTGCAGATGCTATTCATCCCGGTTATGGTTTTCTTGCGGAAAATGCAAAATTTGCCGAAATATGTGAACAATATAAAGTGAAGTTTATCGGCCCCTCTGCCCATGTTATACAGACTATGGGAGATAAAGCAAAAGCCAGAGAAACTCTTGGAAATATTGCTCCTATAGTTCCTGGAAGTACTATTCTGGAAACACTGCCTGAGGCATTAAAAGTAGCGCAAGAGCTGGAATATCCTGTTATGGTAAAAGCTGCTGCCGGAGGCGGAGGAAAAGGTATGCGGATTATACAGAATCCACAACAGCTGGAAAATCTGTGGCCTATTATTCAGGCTGAAGCAAAAGGTGCTTTCGGGGATTACAGGCTTTATGTGGAGAAATATCTTTTAAGCCCCAAGCATATAGAGTTCCAGATAATGGCCGATAATTACGGTAATGTAATACATCTGGGAGAAAGAGATTGTTCTGTTCAGAGGAGAAATCAGAAATTGATTGAAGAAAGTCCTTCTATTGTTCTTACCCAGGAATTACGAAAGGAAATCGGCTCTGTAGCAGTAAAATGCGCCAGAATGGTTGGCTATACAGGAGCCGGAACAATGGAGTTTTTATTTGATCAGGAAAAGAAGAAATATTATTTTCTTGAGATGAATACAAGGATACAGGTTGAACATGCCGTTACGGAAATGGTAACGGGTGTAGATCTTGTTAAAGAACAGATAAGGGTTGCCATGGGAGAAAAATTGAGTTTTACCCAGAAGGATATTACTATAAGAGGCCACAGCATAGAATGCAGAATAAATGCAGAAGATCCTGACAGATTTTTTTCTCCTTCTTCTGGAAAGATAAGCAGATTTACCATGCCGGGAGGACCGGGGATCAGGGTGGATACATATATGCAGGCAGGTATGTATGTTAATCCCTATTATGATTCAATGCTTGCGAAGCTTGTTTCCTGGGGGATTGACAGAAAAGAGGCTATTGCCCGTATGTTAAGGGCTCTTGGAGAATTTGAAATTCTGGGTATTAAGACAGTTATACCTTTTCATATCAAGTCCCTTGAACATCCTATTTTTGTGGAAGGCAGAATGGGGACAGATTTTATTGACCGCGCATTCAAGGATAAATAAGACATTATGAGCAGAAGAAGACAGCGTGAACAGGCATTACAGATTTTATATGCTATAGATATAGGAAAAGGTAATGTTTGCTCTACGAGAGATTTATTATACACCTTAATCAGAGGAGAATACAGGGAACATCATTTTATAACCTCGGAAGAGAGATTACCTTTTCAGGCTATAGAAAAGATGTTGAATGCTCCATGGAGTAAAAGGAATATTTATTCAAGTTTCCTTGGCCAGGTTTTTTATATTAAAGGTCAGAAATCTGCCATAATAAGAGTGTTAAATATTATAGAACATGTTTTTTCGTTTTTTTTCTCTGATTTTTTAGATTCTACTGAGGAAGACAGAACCTTAACTGTCAGACTTATAGAAGGTGTTATAGAAAAAGAAGGTTATCTGAACTATATAATAGAAAAATATTCTACAAACTGGGCAATTGATAGAATTTCTGTAATTGATCTCAATATAATCCGTATGGCTCTGTACGAATTGATTTTTATACAGGATATACCTTATAATGTTACTGCAAATGAAGCAGTTGAACTGGCCAAAAAATTCGGTAACGAAAAATCTTCCCGTTTTATTAACGGTATAATCGGTAAGCTTATAGAAGATATTATAGAAGGGGAGCTAGTTTAGAGTTTAGAGTTTTTCTTTCTAGCAGGTATGACCTGAGCGGGTCACAACCAGATGTGAAAATTAACACCGGGGAACCATAAGACTTCATCATTTTCATATAAACGTTAAACTTTAAACTTTAAATCCTTTATGTGACTAAAAGACGGCATCATATCTTTAGAAAATTGAGAAAAGTATTTACCCTGATTATGGTAATCTTTATCCTGCCGTCAATAGCAATGGCAGGAATTGCTACAGGTATTGTAATTACCTGCTCGAAAGGTTTGCCGAATGTAAATTCTCTTCTTGCATATAAACCTGTTGAAACTACGAGGATGTATGCCAGTGACGGAGATTTAATAGCAGAGCTTTATGAAGAGAACAGAACATGGGTTCCTCTTTCTGTAATCCCCGAAAATCTTATCAAAGCAGTAATGGCGATAGAAGACGACCAGTTTTTTACCCACAGCGGCATAAGTTTTAAAGGCCTTGGAAGAGCGTTGTTTGCCAATCTTGAAGGCAATGAAATCAGTCAGGGCGGGAGTACTATAACAATGCAGCTAGCCAAAAACCTTTTTCTCTCTTCCGAACAGACCTATAAGCGTAAGGTAAAGCAGATGTTGCTTTCTCTGGAAATAGAAAGACATTTCACCAAGGAAGAAATAATTGAACTTTATTTGAATCAGATTCCTTTCGGTTCAGGCGCTTTCGGCGTAGAGGCTGCATCGGAGATTTATTTCGGAAAATCAGTGTCGAAACTCAATTTAAAAGAAGCGGCATTACTTGCAGGACTTCCTCAGGCTCCTTCTCTTTATTCACCATATGTAAATATGGAAGCTGCCAGGAACAGAAGAAATCTTGTTCTTCTGAGAATGAAAGAACTTGGATACATTACCACACTTGAGGCAAAAGAAGCTATGGCTTCCCCTGTCAGTGTAATAGACTATAAACCTATTGGTTTTAAAGGATTTAAATCGCCTTATTTCAGTACTTACTGCCTTCATGAACTGGTAAAAAAATACGGATCTGAAAAAATATACAGAGGAGGTCTCAGGGTATACAGCACACTTGACAGTAAATTACAGAATTACGGACAGGATTGTGTCAGATGGGGAGTTGACTGTGGCATAAGCGGATATGCCTATTGTGATCAGGGAGCACTTGTATGTATAGAGAATAAGACAGGTTATATCAGGGCTATGGTCGGAGGTTATGAATATAAACAGAATGATCAGTTTAACAGAGCATGGCAGGCCAAGAGACAGCCAGGCTCTTCATTTAAGATTTTTGTCTATACTGCTGCCCTTGAGCGGGGTTATACTCCTGATAGTACCTGTTACGACAGTCCTGTTACTTTTACGACTCCCGGCGGAGAGAGTTACAGTCCTATGAATTCGGACCATAAATTTTACGGTGCCATATCGCTAAGGGATGCCATAAGATGGTCCAGGAATGTAGTCGCTGTTAAAACCATTGATGATGTAGGGATCGATACAGTTATAAATTATGCTCATAAGATGGGTATAAAAGAGAAACTTCCTCCGGTTCTTTCTCTTGCTCTCGGTTCTGCCACTGTTTCTCCTCTTGAAATGGCATCTGCCGTAAGTGTAATACCTGATATGGGAATAAAAATTGAGCCTACTACTATAATAAAAATAGTGGATAGTGACGGAAATATTATTGAAGATAACAGTAGACCGAGAGGTGAAGAGATTTTATCTATTGATACTGCTTTTAATATGGCTCAGATGCTTAAAGGTGCCGTAGAATCAGGAACAGGAACAAATGCCCGCATAGATAGACCTGCAGCAGGTAAGACAGGTACTACAAGTGATTTTAAAGATGCATGGTTTGTAGGATTTACGCCTGATTATACAGCCAGTGTATGGGTAGGGAGAGATGATAATCAATCTATGAATCATGTCTATGGCGGAGATTATCCTGCCATGATATGGAGCAGATTTATGCTTTATGCTCACAGAGGACTTAAAGTAAGAGATTTTGAATTTCCGTCAGGTAAATTTGTAAAAGTAAAAATATGTTCTATTTCCGGTCTTTTACCGGGTCGTAACTGCCCGGAAGCAGATCATATGTTTGAACCGGGGACTGAACCTTCTATAACATGTACCATGACTCATAGAAAAAATATGTCAAATTATTCTGAAAGTGGTGGTAATACTACAGATGATGGTTCTAAGAAAAATACAGGCTCTTCTAACAGTGGAAAGATTGATGATACGGTTGTAGACGGAGTAGTTCTTCCGCCTGATGAGTAGTGAGTCGTGAGTAGTGAGTCGTGAAAAGTAAAAAGTGAAGAGTGAGTGGTTAATAGTGAATGGTGAAAAGTAGGGACGAAGCCACTGTAGTCGCCGGGTACCGGTAAAACACGCATTACGCATCACGGATCACGCAAAAAAATAAAACTTTTGACTAAAAACCTTGTAAGGGGAGGAGTTTTTTATATGAGAGAGAATAATAAGGTTTCTGCCCGTATAATTGTAACTGGCAGGGTTCAGGGTGTCGGGTTCAGGTATTATGTTTACAGGAGTATGGAACCATATCCTCTTACGGGATATGTAAGAAACCTCTGGAATGGTGATGTAGAGGTTCTGCTTGAAGGTGAAAAGGATATCATAGAGAGTGTGATACCTGTTATTACAAGAGGACCGCGTTCTTCCTATGTGTCAGATGCCGATATGGAATGGGGAGAATATACAGGGAAATATAATGATTTTGATATAAGGATGTAGTAACAGGGAGTAGTGACCAGTGAGCAGTGAACAATAGCCAGTGAAGCAATTATAGAAGTAATTATAGAATAACTGGTAACCGATAACTAATAACTGGTAACCGGTCACTGGTAACTGGTAACTGAAATGTCAGATATTAAAGAATATTTATATAAAAAGAAGATTTTAGTAGAAGATTATTTGAGAAAGATTTTGACTGACCGTAATTTGTCCGGCGGTATAGTTGAACAGGCTATTGAATATGCTCTTTTTACCGGCGGTAAGAGATTTCGTCCTGCATTATGTCTTGCCACTTCGGAAGCACTGGGAGGAAAGGATGAAATTGTTCTTCCTGCTGCCTGTGCAATAGAGCTTATTCACAATTATTCTCTTATCCATGATGATCTGCCCTGTATGGATAATGATGATTACCGACGGGGACAACTGACATGCCACAGAAAATTTGATGAATCTATAGCTCTACTTGCAGGAGACGGACTGCTTACTCTGGCCTTTGAAATTCTTTCCGGTAACTATATTTCTTCCGGTACCGGTAATTTACTGCGTACTATCAATGAGATTGCCTTTGCTGCCGGCATATCCGGAATGGTGGGAGGACAGGTTCTTGACCTGACATGTAATCAGGAGACAGTGGAAGAACTGGAAAAGCTTCATAAAATGAAAACAGGTGCCCTTATAAGGGTATCTGTAAGGGCGGGAGCTTTATTGAATCTGGCTTCCGAAGAATGTCTTTCCCTTCTTACAGTGTATGCAGAAAATCTCGGACTTGCTTTTCAGATAATGGATGATGTACTGGATTTTGATAAAGATAAATTGAAAAATAGTTTTCTTTCTGTATATAATCAGGAAGAAGCTAAAAGAAAAGTTCATGAATTGACGGAAGAAGCCGTTGAATCTCTTGAACCTTTAGGTAAAAGAGCAGAAAAATTGAGACAGATTGCATGGTATCTTTCTGATAGAAAATTTTGACATATCCTTGCGTCACGCGTTACGATTATATAGAAAATTTTGACATATTCTATGCTGCAATGATTGCAGTCGATTAATGTTATACGTAATCCTCGCGTCACGCGTTACGCGTCACGCGTTACGATTATTATGAGAGGAGTTTCAATATAATGAACCATTTGCTTCCCGGAGTTAATAATCCTGAGGATTTAAAAGCTCTTTCCCCTGCAGAACTTGAAGAACTGTCATCAGAAATAAGACAGACTATAATCGAAGTGGTATCTAATACAGGAGGACATCTGGGATCTAATCTTGGAGTAGTGGAGCTTACAATTGCTTTACACAGAATATTTGACAGCCCTGATGATAAGATTGTATGGGATGTAGGCCATCAGTGTTATACCCATAAAATTTTAACAGGGAGAAAAAACTCTTTTCATACCCTGAGACAGCCGGGAGGCATCTGCGGATTCCCCAGAAGGGAAGAAAGTCCTCATGATCATTTCAATACAGGCCATACAAGCACATCCATATCTATGGCACTGGGCCTTTCGAAAGCAGGTGAACTTTGCGGAAAGAACAGTCAATATATAGCAGTCATAGGAGACGGAGCCATGACCGGCGGAATGGCTTTTGAAGCTTTAAATCATGCAGGCCATATTGGAGCAAATATTATTATAGTCTTAAATGACAATACTATGTCAATTTCACCGAATGTTGGTGCTATGTCCCGTTATCTTAACCAGATGCGTATGGCTCCTACTTACAAGAAACTCAGGGAAGATATAGATGGCATGATAGCCCGTATACCTGCCATAGGCCCCACTATGTGGCTTACCACACAGAAACTGGAAAAAAGTATAAAACAGCTTCTTGTCCATGGTATGTTATTTGAAATGCTTGGTTTTACCTATCTCGGGCCTTTTGACGGACACAATATTCCTCTTCTTCTGGAAACGTTTGAAAAGGCCAAAACCATGAAAGGCCCCAGATTTATTCATGTTCTTACCAAAAAAGGTAAAGGGTATATTCCTGCAGAGCAGGATGCTACATGTCTTCACGGCACGTCATCGTTTCATATAGAAACAGGAAAACCGAGAAAGAAAAAGGTGAGGATTACCTATTCCGAGTCTTTCGGGAAATCTCTTGTAAAGATGGCAGAAAAAGACTCTTCTATAGTGGCCATAACGGCTGCTATGCCTGATGGCACAGGGCTGTCCGATTTTGCCAGAAAATTCCCATACAGATTTTTTGATGTAGGCATAGCAGAACAGCATGCCGTATCTCTCGCGTCAGGCCTTGCAGCAAACGGTGCAAGACCGGTAGTCGCAATTTATTCAACCTTTTTACAGCGTGCTTTTGATCAGATTATTCTGGATGTATGTCTTTCAAATCTTCCTGTTACTTTCTGCCTTGACAGGGCAGGTCTTGTAGGAGATGACGGCCCCACACATCACGGTGTGTTCGATATATCTTATCTGAGGTGTATCCCGAATCTCACCCTTATGTCACCCAAGGATGAAGATGAAATGCAGGATATGCTTTATACTGCACTGAAACATAACGGGCCATGTGCCATAAGATATCCCAGAAGTGAAGTCCTCGGGGTGCCTGTGAAAAAAATTCCGCAGGTTATTCCTTATGGCAGGGGAGAAGTATTGAAAGACGGCCATAGTCTTGTTATCATGGCGGCAGGGAATATGGTAAGAACTGCCCTTGATGCGGCAGTTATGCTGGAAAAAGAAGATATTTCTACCAGGGTTATAAATTTGAGATTTATAAAACCTCTTGATGAAGAATTGATAATAAATGCCGCTCTTGAATGCAAACATATAATTACTGTTGAAGATAATGTACTGGCCGGCGGTCTTGGCAGCGCAGTTATGGAAGTACTGGAGAGAAACGAAATAGATAATATTAAATTATGCAGGGCAGGTATACCGGATGCTTTTATAGATGCAGGCTCTACAAAAGTTTTATATGAAAAATGCAGTCTTTACCCTGCAGGAATAGTAAATAAGGCCAGGAAAATGTTATCTCACGAACTCAGTCTCACCGGTCAGGAGAGGATTTAGAGCCTATCCGAAAA
>JAKPQU010000592.1 GCA_029555925.1 Bacillota bacterium | reverse complement strand
ATTCAAATAGAAATAGAAAAAGATAAATATAATATCAATGAGAAACAGGTAGAAGAAAGTCTTGAAGTTTTCAAAACTCAGTTCGCAGAAACAAAAGAAGTAAAAGATAGAGGCCTTCAGACAGGAGATTTTGTAGATTTCACGATGAATACTACCGAAATCGACTCTGAAGGGAAGGAAGTTAAAGGAGATACAAACAGAAAAAGGACTTTCTTCAAAGAACATTCTATAGAGCCTTCCATAATGAAGGAAATAGAAGGTATGAAGGTAGATGAAACAAGAGAATTTACCATTACGGAAGATGGGAAGAAGATTTCTTATGAAGTCAGCTTAAATTCTATTATGGAAGTTCATCTGCCTGAACTTACAGATGAGTTCCTCCAGAAAAATACTCAGTATAAAAGTATTGATGACCTGAAGGAAAATTTCAAAAAAGAGTGGGAACATATTCTTGATGATAAGAAAAAAAGCTATATAAAAGAGAGCCTATTTAATAAACTGGTTGAAGCTATAGAAAAAGACTGTGCCATTGAAATACCTTTATATCTGTTAAATACAAAAGTAACGAACCTTATGAACAGTCATATAGTACAGCTGTCTCAAAGTCATTCTTCTCTTGATGCTTATTTAAAGCAGTCAGGTATTACAAAAGAAGAATATGTTGAAAAACTTAAAAAAGAAGCTACAAGAGCTATAAAAGTAGATCTAATCATTGATTCTATAGGTACCAGTGAACAGATACATATACCGGAGGAAGAAGTAAAGGATGCTGTGAGAAAACTTGAATTCTTCAAAGATAAAGGCAGAGGCAATAAAAACCTTGATAAAAGGGACTTTGAAGATTATATGAAGATTCAGATGAGAAAACAGAAAATTATAGATTTTCTCCTCACCAGTGTCAATGTCATAGAAAATTAGCTAATATTGGAGGTAAAAAAACAGTGAATAATTACGAAGAGAATAATATAAATGCCTCTTATCTTGTGCCTATGGTTGTTGAACAGACACCCAGAGGTGAAAGGTCTTACGATATATATTCCCGTCTGTTAAAAGAGAGAATAATTTTTATAGGAAGCCCCATAGACGACGTATCAGCCAATCTCATTATTGCTCAGCTCCTGTTCCTGGAAAAAGACGATGCCGATAAAGATATAGATTTATATATTAACAGTCCCGGAGGTTCTACTACATCAGGTCTGGCTATTTATGACTGTATGCAACTGGTAAAACCTGATGTGTCAACTATTTGTATGGGACTTGCTGCAAGTGCTGCCGCCATTTTACTTGCAGGCGGCACAGCAGGAAAACGTTATGCTCTTCCCTACTCCAGAATCCTTATACACCAGCCATGGATAAGAGGGCTGGGAGGACAGGCAACGGATATAGACATACATGCCCAGGAAATTATGAGAACAAGACGTATCATGAATGAAATACTTGCCCATCATACAGGTAAACCTATAGATAAGATAAAACATGATACAGAGAGAGATTACTACATGTCTCCCGACGAAGCAAGAGAATACGGTATTATAGATAAAATAATCAGCAAAAATACACGATAAACCTGCCCTCAATTTGCTCAAGTAAGGAAGTGAATGACATTGTTTAAATTTGGAGACGATACTAAACCGGTTAAATGTTCCTTTTGTAGTAAAAGTCACCAGCAGGTCAGAAAATTGATAGCAGGCCCTGGCGTTTATATATGTGATGAATGTATAGAACTCTGTAATGATATTATAGAAGAAGAACTCGGTAAAAGAGTCGAAAAAAGTTTTCGTTTTCGCGGATTACCAAAACCTAAAGATATAAATACCATTTTCAACCAGTATGTTATAGGACAGGATAAAGCAAAAAAAGTTCTCTCCGTAGCAGTATATAATCATTATAAAAGGATAAATACCAAACTTCAGGCAGATGATGTAGAACTTCAGAAAAGTAATATCCTTATGATAGGCCCTACAGGCTGCGGGAAAACATATCTGGCCCAGACTCTTGCGAAAATACTCGATGTTCCCATAGCAATCTCAGACGCTACCTCTCTGACCGAAGCAGGTTATGTAGGAGAAGATGTAGAAAATATACTTCTCAGACTCATACAGGCGGCAGATTATGATATTAAAAAAGCAGAAAAAGGTATTATCTATATAGATGAAATAGATAAAATAGCAAGAAAATCAGAAAACCCTTCCATAACAAGAGATGTTTCAGGGGAAGGGGTACAGCAGGCATTGCTCAGGATTTTAGAAGGAGAAACAGTAAATGTTCCTCCCCAGGGTGGAAGAAAACATCCCCATCAAGAATTTATACAGATAAATACAACAAATATATTATTTATCTGCGGCGGTTCTTTTGACGGCCTAGATAAAATAATAGAATCCCGTATAAGCACTAAAGCCATGGGATTTCGTGCAAAAATAGATACAAAAGCGAAAAAAGAAAAGAAAATGGGTGAAATATTAAACCATGTTCTTCAGGAAGATCTTCTTAAATTCGGAATGATACCGGAATTTATAGGAAGATTGCCTATTATAGCAACCCTTCATCCCCTGGATGAAGAAGCACTCGGGAAAATTCTGACTCTCCCACGAAATGCCCTCATCAAGCAGTATGAGAAAATATTTTATATGGATGGCGTTGAACTTGTATTTGCTCCGGAAGCCATTACTGCCATAGCAAAAGAGGCAAAAAAACGCAAGACAGGGGCAAGGGCTCTGAGAACTATCCTGGAAGATGTAATGCTTGATATAATGTATGAAATTCCCTCTCAAGCCTCTATCCAGAAGGTACTTATTACAGAAAAAGTAATAACAGACAGGATAGAACCGATATATGAATCTATCGAAGAAGGTAAGAGAGAGAAAACTGCATAAATTATTTGGATAAATTGTCTTTTTATACGTTTTATCTAAAGCTTTATCTTACGGCGTTAAAAATGAGCATTTCTGTAGTTTTAAATTATAGAACAGAATAGAGGGTTATATTATGAATAAAATCTTCTCTATTCTGTTTTTAGATTCCAGGGGTTGTTTTTAACTGGTCCTCTATGTTATAATCGGTAATTATACATCAGCTATCAGGTCTCAGTTATCAGCAGTCAGCTTTTACGGGAATTACATAACAATTTAGTTTTCTGTATTCGTAAGCTTTAACTGAGAGCTGAGAGCTAACTGCTGAAAGCTTAAAAAGATTGTAGAGGAAGTATGATTTATGAGAAATAAAATAGATTTTGAGATGACAACAAATATAGTAAGGGTCATAATTTTTCTGGTAGCTATAATATTTTATTTTACCCAGATTCCTGGAGGCCGTTCTTCGGAAATAGGTATGAAAAAGCTTAATGCTTATTTTTCTACCTCCCCTGCTATAACGAAAAAAATTGACTCCTATGTAAAAAAGCTGGAAACTGCCGGAGGAATAAAGACTGTAAATAATGAAAAAATTATTAATAAAGATAAATTTATAAAATATCTTGCCGAAGAAGATTGCATAAAAAGTGAATTTGCGCCTTTTTATAATTACAAGAATATATTTAATGCAGGAATACTGGCTCTCCTGTATATCATTACTGCTATAGTACTCACAAAAAGTTTACCCTATAATCCTGTGTACAGTATTATTTTTGCTTCTGCAGATTTTTTACTGGCCACTCTATTTATATTCTGGACAGGCGGTATATCAAGTCCTTTTATTCTTATGTATATTCTCCCTGTAGTACACATAGCAACGCAGTTCGGTTTTTCTTACTCTCTGGGGATTACAGTATTCAGTGCTGTTATAATATTTCTCTTTTCAAATCTTCTTGGATTTTACGGTGCTGAAGCCATAAAAGATCCATTTAAGTCAATAATTCCTTTCACTGCCTTACTCGGATTAAGCGGATTCCTGGTGGGAACAATATCCAAAATGTTATCCCCTATGTCATCTACTCATATAGTGGTAGATGAAACTCCGAAAAGACTGGAAGACATAACAAGAAAGTATCAGGCTCAGAGCAAAGAATTACAGAAATATATAAATATGGAAGAAAATTTTAGAAGAAAACAGAGAGAATTTCATGGCATACATGAAATTATCCAGGAAATAGTATCAGAAGTAGACATAAAGAAATTGCTTCCTCTTATTATGATAAAAGCCGCAGAAGAGTGTGAAGCAAGAGTCGGAGCCACACTTTTAAAAACAACATCAGGAGAATTAAGGGTTTATGAAAGATATAATCTTTCACCTGTATCGGAACAGATATTCACCTCCAGATACGGAGAGGGTATACTGGGAACTGTTGCTTTAAAAGGAGAACCTGTATCGCTGTCCAAAAGTGACAATGATCCCCGTTTCTCTTATTTTGCCAGATGTCCGGAAAGGGTTCAGAATATCCTCTGTGTACCGATGAATAACAAGGGAGAAAATAAAGGAGTCATTATATTATGTAATAAACTTACAGGAGACAGATTCAGTGATGATGATCAGAGAACCCTTTCTATACTTGCAGGTATAGCAGCATCTGCTATTGCAACGGCAGAACTCTTTATAGAACTCGGAAATAAAAACGAAGAACTGGCAGATGCATATACAAAACTCGAAAACAGTGTTGAAGATACTATTACTACCCTTGCAGAAGCCCTGGATGCCAAGGATAATTATACAAGAGAACATTCTAAAAGGGTATGTAAATATGCTGTAGCGCTTGCAGGAGATCTTGGCCTGAATGATGAACAGACAGAGCTTATAAGAAGGGGAGCTTTGCTGCATGATATAGGGAAAATAGGTATACCTGACAGAATATTATTTAAACCAGAAGGACTGACAGATGATGAGTTTGCCATAATAAAATCTCATGTTACTGAAGGTGCAAAGATAATACAGAAGGTAAATATTCTGAGTGATCTTACAGAGATAGTAAAATTTCATCATGAAAAATTTGATGGTACCGGCTACCCCGGCGGCCTTAAAGGAGAAAAAATTCCTCTCGGAGCAAGAATAGTGGCGGTATCCGATACCTATGACGCAATGACCACTGACAAGCCCTATCGTAAAGGATTTTCTCCGGAAGTGGCACTTGAAAAAATGGCTAAATTTGCACCTGCTCAGGTAGGGATGGATATTTTTATGGCCTTTGAAAAGATGATGAGAAAAAATTCATTCTTCAGAATGTGAAGAGTGAAAAGTGAGTCGTGAAGGGTGAAGGGTGAAAAAGAAATCGTGAGTCGTGAGTCGCGAGTCGCGAAAAGTGAAGAGTGAAGGGTGAAACTTACGCGTAACGCGTAACACATAACGCGTCACGATTTTCATATCACACATCACCCGTTACGAAGCAAACAAAAAAATAAAAAAGGACGTACATTTATATGCAACTAAAATCAGTATATGAACCACATGAAATAGAAAAGAAACTTTATAATCACTGGATGGAAAAGGATTATTTTAAAGTAACGGTAGATAAAAATAAAAAGCCTTTTACTATTCTTATCCCTCCTCCCAATGTTACAGGTTCGTTACATATGGGACATGCCCTTGATAATACAATACAGGATATAATAATACGTTTTCGCCGTATGCAGGGCTATAATGCCCTGTGGATTCCCGGCACAGACCATGCAGGAATAGCCACACAGAATAAAGTAGAAAAAGAGATTGCAGAAGAAGGCCTCACACGTAAAGACCTGGGAAGAGAAGAATTCTTAAAAAGAGTATGGGCATGGAAGGAAAAATACGGAAGGAATATTGTATATCAGCTTCAGAGGCTCGGCGTTTCCTGTGACTGGAGCCGTGAAAGATTTACCATGGATTCTGTCTGTTCCAGGGCTGTAAAAACAGCTTTCAAGGCACTTTTTGATAAAGGTCTTATATACAGAGGCAAATATATAATTAACTGGTGCCCTCGATGCCTTACAGCTCTTTCAGATCTTGAGGTTTTACATGAAGAAACAGAAGGAAATCTTTATCATATAAACTATCCTTTTTTAGAAGGAGACGGAGGAGTAATAGTTGCCACAACAAGGCCGGAAACAATGCTCGGAGATACGGCAGTAGCGGTTCATCCACATGATGAAAAATATAAAACTCTTACAGGAAAAACGCTTGTTCTTCCAATACTGAACAGAAAAATTCCTCTTATAGGAGATGAATATGTAGATCCGTCTTTCGGAACAGGTGCAGTAAAGATTACTCCTGCCCATGATCCCAATGATTTTGAAGTAGGTAACCGTCATAAGCTGGAACAAATAGTGGTTATTGATGAAAAAGGTATAATGACAGCTGAGGCAGGCCCTTATAAAGGTATGTCAAGAGAAGAATGTCGTAAACAAATCATAGACGATCTTAAAGCAGGAGGCTTCCTGGTAAAGGTTGAGCCTTATATGCATGGTGTCGGGAAATGTTACAGATGTAACACGTCTATAGAACCTCATATTTCAGAACAATGGTTCTGTAAGATGAAAGATCTTGCAAGGCCGGCCATAGAAGCAGTCCAAAAAGGGCATATGAAGTTTTTCCCCGATAAATACAAAG
>JAKPQU010000587.1 GCA_029555925.1 Bacillota bacterium | reverse complement strand
GCAGGACACTCTCTATTCCTCATCTCTGTATGTAGACAATGGAAACCCTTATGTAGCTTATCAGGATTGGGCATATGATTTTAAGTGCACAGTAATGAAGTTTGATGGAACAAACTGGGTGACTGTAGGCAGTCCCGGATTTTCCGCAGGAGAGATATGCTTTACCTCTCTGTATGTATACAATGGGACACCTTATGTGGCTTATTATGATGATAAAGTTAGAGTAATGAAGTTTAATGGAACAATCTGGACTTCGGTAGGTTCTACAGGATTCTCTTCATCTAGTGACCCCTCTCTCTATATATATAATGGAACGCCTTATCTGGCTTATACTGATAAAGCAAATGGAGAGAAGGTTACGGTAATGATGTTTGATGGGACAAACTGGGTGGCTGTAGGCACAGCAGGTTTTTCGACAGGAGCGGCAGGAATAGATATCAGATGTTTGTATGTAGACAAAGATGGAACACCTTATGTAGCTTATAGCGATGGTGCAAATGGATATAAGGCCACTGTAATGATGTATAACGGAACAAGCTGGACAAACGTTGGTAATGCCGGATTTTCTGCGGGAGCGGCACATTCTCTCACTCTGTCCGTATCCAATGGAGTACCTTATGTGTGTTATTTAGATCATGCAAATGGAGACAAAGTCACTGTAATGAAATTTTCCAATTAGAATCCGGACTTTTTATCGGGATGAGCCGGATTATCAGGACAGAGTAATGGAAATATCCAGATCATTCCTCTTCAGCTTCGATTTATACACTTATTTAAAAGATATAGAAAGATCCTTACCGAGGCCTTTCGCTATCTTTTTTAAAAACTGCAGTGAAGGATTATAGCTTCCACTAAGTTCAGTAATTTGTGCAATTTGTTCTACTGACATATTAATTGTCAATAATTTTTTAGCAATCTTAATTTTACCCTCAGTCTTACCTTCTACTTTGCCTTTTCCCATAGCCTTTTCTTCCCATGTAGTAAGCATTTTATACACCTTTTACTGTGATAACTTTTTGATCTCTTCAATAGGAAGTTCTGTTACTTCAGCTATTTCTTCTATATCATAACCCTTTCTTAACAGGTTCTTGGCAATATTTATACTTTTATTCAATTCACCTTCAGTCTTACCCTCTACTTTTCCTTTCTCCATAGCTTTCTCTTCCCATGTAGTAAGCATTTTGCCCACCTCCTTGAATTTTTCTTCCTTATATATGATCTCTTTAAACTCGTGTTCTTCCTTTTCATTCAGGAACAAGAGCCGATCTATGAAGTTTTTTAATATCTCCTCCTGTAATGGACTGAGATGATATTTCTTCAGCTTCTTCAGGGCTTCAGCCTTAACAAGTGCCCTGGAGTCCTTGCCAAAATCCATTCTTGTCATAAGTGCTGCAGTTATGGGATTATCGTTATCCAGATAATCTCGATAGTTATAGCTCTTTGTTTTTCTCAAATGATATTTATACGTAACGCTTGTTCCCATAAACTCCTGATGGAATGTATCACTTATTGGTACCCGCCATTCCACTGCATCATCAACAAATAATGCCATAGCAAATATTTTCTTCTTATATTCACGCCAGATGTCTATATAATAAGAGAACATGCGCTCCGAGAATGAATCTTGCTTACCGCTTTGGATCTCGAAATGCAATAGCACCATCTCTTCTTCACCATCAAGTAACTTTACCTGCGCGAGCACATCAGATATCGTTTTCTCTCCTTCAACCTGCCCCGAAAACAACTCCTTATCAATGTATGTCGGATCTATATTGAAATCTATTCTCCGTGTCAGTTCCGGAAAGAAGAAATCCAGGAATTCTTTAAAAAATGCTTTAATTAATCGTTTACATAACTGGTCAAAATCCGTATTTTCTTTCTTTTCTCCTTCATTATTGGTTTTATTCTCTTCCATATATAATACCTTTCTCTATTCCATTTCTTTAATTATACCATATTCTGAAAGATGCATGAAGGTGTTCAGGAAGAATCTTGTTGTGGGAAAAGAAAGTAGTTAAACAAAAGGTTGTTGCTCTTTATCATTCCTATCAATTTCAATACCATCCATATCCTGTTATTTTATTATTCGGACAGATTTACATATTCAGGCTTTGTAAGTTTTAGCTGGTATCTAACTGATGAAGGCTTGAAAGATTGCGTTTAAAAATGACAGGTGATTTTATATACAATGGAAAAAGAAATTTATCACAGAATATTCAGAGTGAAAAGTGAAAAGTGAAAAGTGAAAAAAATTGGATTTTACTTCCTTTTCACTACTCACTATTCAGTATTCACTAATTAATAGATTTATAAAATCAAGTGCAATTTCCAGTAAAAGTGAATCTACCTGTCATAAAAAAACACTATCATTAATTGATTTTTTTTTTTTCTGATAAAATGTAAACTGTATATAATTTTATATTTATGATATAAAATTTACCGGCTCTGTGCCGGGTGATTTATTGACCTGGCCATAATGTAATAAAGGTCTTCCTCCCGTTACGCGTCACGCGTCACGCGTCACGAATATAAACCAGAAAGGGATGTATATTTACAATGTCAAAAAACCTTCTAATAGCAATCATCGTACTGAGTATTATATCAGGTATTATCATAGCCGGCTGCGGTGACAGCGGCTCCAATCAGATAACTGTGCCTCCGACAGTTACGTCAACTGCGATACCTGACTTTGTCACTATAAAGGGCCAGGCTCTTGAAATAAACGGCACGCCCATACCGAATGCATTCGTTGTATGTGTAAACCAGGGATTGTCCGCTTCTCTTTCTGCTCTTGCAGATAAACTGGGAAATTATCTCTTTGCGAATCTTCCTCCCGGAAATTACAGG
>JAKPQU010000581.1 GCA_029555925.1 Bacillota bacterium | reverse complement strand
ATCTAAATAATTTATAAAAACAACAATGATTTATCCGGGAGAACTATGACATCTGAAAATTTTCCTTCAAATAATAAATATGATAATGAACATGATCAATTTAACGGGGATAAGCAATATGGAACTGTTGATGGGAAAAGTGATATCCATGAAGAAGACTTTGCCGATGAAGAAGAAGATTTTTCTGAAGAAGAAAATGATAACTTTGTGGGCGAACATTTTGTCGGTGAAAATTTTACCAATGAATATATGAATGCTGACCTTTTAAAAAAATATAGTCAGACGAAAGATATAGAACTCCGTCACCAGATAGTATTGAATAATTTCAGTCTCGTAAGATATATTGCTAAAAATTATCAGGATAGCGGAGAAACTATAGATGATTTAATTCAGGTAGGTTACATTGGTCTCATTAAAGCTGTTGACGGATATGATAGTGAAAAAAATGTAAAGTTCAGTACCTATGCTACTCATAAAATTCGTGGTGAAATAAGACATTATTTGAGGGATAAGAGCAGTATTATTAAAAGACCACGATGGATTCAAAGTATATATGTTCAGATAATAAAAGCAATAGAAGAACTGACTACAGAACTGGGACGCCCTCCGATACTTTCTGAAATAGCCAATTTTTGTAACATAAAGGAGGAAGGTATAACTGAAATATTAAAGGCAGTAGATAGTTTTAAAATAACGTCTCTGGATGGAACAAAATCAGACAGAGAAACGGAAAATTTTACATTTCCTCTTATTGACCGCATAAAAAGTCAGCGTTATATTACCTTTAAATTACCGGTGGAAGATAGAATTGCTATTATACAGGCAATAGAACAATTGAAAATACTGGAAAAAGATGTTATATTTCTTTTCTTTTATAAAGATCTGACTCAGATAGAAATTGCCAAAAAACTTGGTGTTTCTCAAAAACATGTCTCAAGATTAATAAAAAAATCCCTTGATAAGCTGAAAGATATTCTGAGTAAAGATAAATTTTTCTGAATTTTATGAGGTTTTAAGCCATTTTATTAAATAAATTTTTTTATTTTAAATTTTTTGAAATTTCATGTCTAGAATTTTTTTTTAATGGGTATATTGTATATAGACAAAAAAATGAAATTAAAAATTCACTATGAGAGGAGGTGAAATTGTGAAAAACAAAAAAGGTTTTACATTGATTGAGCTTATGATCGTTATTGCTATTATTGCCATTCTGGCAGCTATTTTGGTGCCTAACTTTTTGAAAGCTCGTGCCCAGGGTCAGTTAGCAGCCTGTGAATCTAATATTAAGAACCTTGCTACTGCTCTTGAAATGTATGCTACTGACAACACTGGTACATATCCTGCCGGATTAACAACTCTTACAAGTTCAGCATCCGGTGGTGGTTACATGAAGACTATACCTTTATGTCCATCTTCCCGTTTACCAAATTCTTATGGATATACTATGGCTACAGTGCCGGATAACTTTACAATGTGGTGTAGTGGAACCAACGCCCACCTTTCTGCTGGTTCAACTAACGGTTATCCTAAATATGCACCAGGTCAGGGTCTTATCGTAAAGTAGTTTTAATTCAGTTTGTATGAAGGAGAGAAGTTATCTTCTCTCTTTTATTTTTTTGTACAGAATAAATAGTGAAGGATAAAGAATGTTTATATAGAAATTATAATCATCATCGACTCAGGAGGTTGATTTTAATTTTATTTAATATAATCTGTATGTTTGTATACGGGTCTCTTATAGGCAGTTTTCTGAATGTCTGTATATTCAGACTTCCTAAATATTTGCCTCTTGCTGTAGAACGCTCCCATTGCCCGCACTGTAATGTTTTAATAAATGCCTATGATAATATTCCTTTTATAAGTTTTATTTTACTTGGCGGAAAATGCAGGAATTGTAAAAAATCTATATCTCCTCAGTATTTTTTAGTTGAATTTCTTACTGCTCTTATGTTTGTTTCTTTTTACCTCAAGTTTGGAATTACACTGCTTTTATTAAAGTATCTTGTTTTTGCCTGCCTTATGGTAATAATATTCTTTATAGATTTGAAATATCAGCTTATTTTTGACAGAATAACCTTTTCCGGTGTAATAGCAGGTTTGCTCTTCAGTTTATTTTTGAAGTCTCCTGCTGTAAAGGATTCTCTTCTCGGTATTGTAACAGGATATATGTTTTTTGTATTTATATTCTGGTTTGGAATTATACTTTTATTTTTCTCGGATTTTGTAAAGGAAGTGAAATCATTTATAAAAAATTTATTTACCACACCTTCTCTTCCTGATAGAACATGTATTTATCTTTATATAAAATCTTTTATTCTATGGATTTTTAAAAACTGGGATGCTATAGGTATACCATTTTTTCTAACCTTTCTGATAGGTTTTTCTTTAGCTGTTATAAAATTAATGACTTACGGAGAGGAGAGGCTCTCTACAGCCTTTGCCAGTATTTTTTTTCTTATATTTTTTTTAATTCTTCTTTTTTCTTTTCTCATACATATTATTAAAGATATATACAGAGAAGAGATATACTCGGAATATCTAAGATTATCCCATCAGAAGGAACCGGTTTTATTTGGTGCCGTATCAGGTTTACTTTCTTTTATAAGTGCGTCTATATTCAGAGAAGAAGATGAAGAATTACCACCTATAGGAGGGGGAGATGCTAAATTCGGTGCCCTTATAGGTGCTTTTATCGGATGGCAGGACGGGCTGATTTCTTTTTTTCTCTCCATAGTCATAGGTGCACTTATAGGTATCTGTATTGTTCCGGTTCGTATTATACAGGGTAAATATAGATTTGGCCGTACAGCTATACCTTTTGGCCCTGCAATGATTTTAGGTGTTTTTATAGTCATTTTTTATCATGATGAATTATTTATATGGTATAATAAATTCATTGACTGGTATTTTTGTTATTTACTTGATATATAAATATTATACCTACTACGCTATTATAAATAATTATTTTTGTAGATAGAAGGAATTTTTTTATTTATCTAGAAAGATATTAAAAACTTTTTATGTAATTTGTCCCGGGTGATGAGGGGGAATGTTGTCGTTGGAAATTATAAATTTTTATAAAAATGTAATTATTTACGAGGGGAGGTGAATAAATGGCATTTTTAAAGGGTCTGTTCGGGCTTTCTAAAGTTGGAGCTGTTGGTGTAGATATTGGCAGCAGTAATGTTAAAGTAATGTATATTGAAGATACAAAAAAAGGTCCTCAAGTGGTTCGAGTAGGACTTGCAGATACTCCCAAGGGAACGGTAAAAGATGGGAAGATAGTTGATCCTGAAGCACTAGGTGAGACTATACGTCAGGTTTTTGAATCCAGGGAGATACCTGCCAAAAAGGTAGTAAGTGCTGTGGCAGGTCAATCTGTAGTAGTCAGACCAATTCGTTTACCTCAGATGGCAGAAAAGGATCTGAATGAAGCGATAAAATTTGAGGCAGAACGTTACCTCCCTTATTCAGCCAGTGATGCCCAGATTGCTTGTCAGATTATTACCAAGGCCATTGAAGGTGATGAGAAGCATATGGAAGTGCTTCTGGTTTCAGCTCAGAAGGAAATGGTGCAGAATATAGTTGAAACTATAGAGTGGGCAGGATATGAACCAGAAGCTATTGATCTGGAACCTTTTGCTATTTTACGTGCTCTGCAGGTTAGCATCAGTAAAGAGCAGTTTAATCAGACTATTGCTCTTATTGATCTGGGAGCCAGTTCCAGCAGTATTAATATTGTTAAAAATGGGATTCTCCGTCATAACAGAACTATTACTGTAGCAGGTAATAATTTTACCAAAGCTATTGGCCAGGCATTAAATTTAACTTTCGATGAAGCTGAGAAGCTTAAGAAAGAAAAAGGAATTATAAGAGTTGATAAAGAAGCTGCGCCAATTGCCCCTGCTGCTATGCGTATATTTAATGTTATTACACCTGTGCTTACAGAATTAGTGACAGAGATTCAGAGATCTTTTGATTATTATCGTTCCAGATACAGGGGAGAAATGGTAGATCTTATCATTATCAGTGGCGGTACGTCGTGTTTTATTAATATTGAGAAATATCTGGAAGCTGAACTGGGTATAAAAGTCCAGCAGGCCAACCCTTTAATAAGTATGTCTTATCAGAAGGATATAGGTTTTTCAGAGGACAGACTCAAAAGTCTGGCTCCTGAACTTATGGTTTCCGTAGGTCTGGCAATGAGACAAATTATGATTGCCAACCCCGGTAAATATCAAATGGTTAGTTTTGAGGTTTAATTTTAGGAGGTGAGGGAATTGACCGTTAAGGTAGATTTGTTGCCATCTGAGCGTAAAAGGCCAAAATTAATTGATGGAGTAACAATATTTCTTATCTTTGTATTGCTGGCTGTAGGAGGAGGACTTTTTTACTATAAGATGACTCTTGATAATCAGATTGCTGAGAAGAAAACCAAGATAGAAGAGTTACAGAAAGAAATTGAACAACTTGCTCCTCTTAAGCTAAAGATTGACCAGTATAAACAATTAACTCAGAGTATTAAACAACAGGTTGAACTGCTAAAATCTTTAAGAGATGATCCCAAAAATTACAGCACTCTTCTTGGAGAGGTTACAAAGATTATACCCAAGAATGTGTGGATTGATAGTCTGGAAATTCAGCCAGGAAGTAAAAATGTAAAATGTAACTGTAAGGCTGTGGCAGGTAATAAAGACGGTCTTGCTATAGTTGCTTTATTTATGAGAAATATTATCGACTCTCCTACTTTTGATAACCCTGTTGTAAGTAGTATAACCAGGAGTGAAGATAACAAGGGATTTATTCTTTATAGTTTTAGTATGACAGCTAATTATGTGCTTGCGGGAGGGGGTGGAACAAAATGACCGCCGGGATGAAGATTGCGGTTTTTTTCTGTTTAGTAATTTTAATTGGTATAGGTTTTTATTTGTTTGTTTATCAACCGAAACAGCAGGAACTTGACGCACTGGAAAAAGGTCCTGGAGGTATAGTTGAGCTTACAAACCAGAGAGATGCAGATAAAGCTTATGTTCAGAATATGGATCAATATGAGAAACAACTGCAGGATGCCCAGAAAGAACTTGCAAATCTCCAGGTAGATGTTGAGGGTGGCGAAGATTTTATTCCCAGCTATCTTGAATCAATAGAGAAACTTGTAGCAGAAGTAAGAGGAAATTTGCAGGACTGGGATTTTGTTATTCTCTCTATCACTCCGGGAAACGCAACTGCCGGACAGGCCGGTGAGGGTGGAGGTAGTGTTTATAATACCTACCTTATGCAGATGAATGTAGAAGGTCAGTATGATACATTGAGGACTTTTTTGAATACATTATCTGATAAGTCAAGGTTTAATAAACTGGTTGTTGTTAATAGTATAAGTCTGTCTCCGAAGAAAAATAAAGCTGGTTATCAGACTTTGAGTATTACATTACCGTTAATGGCCTATCAGTTTACTAAAGGAGGTGTACAACAATAGTTATGAGAAAATTTATAGGGGTGGTTTCTCTTTTAGTAGTAGTTTTTCTTGTAGCAATGACATTACAGTTCGTCTTTGCCCAGGAAGGAGGTAAACCCCCTTCGAAGGAGATTGAGATTAAACCGGGAGAAGCGACTCCTGCGCCAAAGCCTACACAGGCAGGTGAATATCAGCCTAATGCCGAATCTGGACAGCCTCAGCCGTTTAATAATTTAATAGAAGGCGGTGGAGCACCACCAACTAATATACAGCAGCCAACTGCTCCGCCAACTCTTCCTCCGAAGAGTTCAGGTACGTCTGATTCTGGTAAAACCGGACAGGCTACACCACCGCCACCTGTGGCAACGGCAACTCCGGCTACAACAGAGGGTGTTCCGAAATCTGTGCCACAGAAACCTGCCAAGATAGATAATTCTGTCATACAGGGATTATTCAAGTATACAGGCTGGTTATGGAATGGTTCTGAATATGTCGGAATTGTAACTTCCAGCAAAAAGGGATATACTGTTAAGGCTGGTATGGAGTTAGAGGACGGATACAGGGTATTACAGGTAAATGAAAAAGAAGTCGTTCTGGTTAAAGAAGGACAAAAAGGTACATTACCATTACAACAGGAGGTGCAAAAATAGTTTATGTGCAAAACATTAAAAACTAGTGTGATGACTAGTTTGCTTGTGTGTCTTATTTTAGTTATATCTTCATCAGTTTTTGCAGGCGAAAGTCCGCACATTAATAAAATTGAAGTTCAGGAATATCCGGGCCAGCTTCAGGTTAACATTTACGCTACTGGCCAGGTACAATATAAGGTTGTAGAGCAGAAAAAACCCGAAAATTCTATTATTATAGATATTTTCCCTGCTCTCTTTTCAAAAACAGTTAAAACTACTCCGGTAAATATTGCCTCTGTTAAACAGATAAGAACCGGTCAGTTCTCTATCCATGATGGCAGTGGTGATCCTGATATTGTAAGAGTGGTTATAGATCTTGCAAAACCTTCCGAATTCCAGGCAGCTCTTTCGAATAACGGCAAAATTGTTGCTGTTGCGATAGATGCTCCCGGTGTTAAAGGTCCCGATGTATTTGCCCAGGCTCAGAGCAGACCGAGAACAGTCGTAAAAGAACCGGCTCCGCAGCTTGTTTCATGTGATCTTAAGAGTGCAGATCTTGCCGATGTTCTTAAACTTTTCTCTGATCAGACAAAAGAAAATATCGTTCTTGGCCCCGGTGCCGGTGCCAGTGGTATAACCTTACGTCTTGAGAAGGTTCCCCTTGAGAAAGCTCTGAACCTTGTTTTAAGACTTCATGATCTTGATTACAGAAGAATCGGAAATGTTATAGTAATAGACAGTCCCGAACATCTTGCTACAGTATTCCCTGCACCGCAGCCTCCGGAAAAGATACCTGAAGAGATTACGACTCAGGTTATCAATTTAGAGTATGCAGATGCATCTTCCGTAGCAAGTACAATCAATGCAACATTCCAGAATGCAGCCTCTGCCGATACAAGAATTCAGGCTGTTATAGTAAAGGGTACTCCCGATCAGATTAGAGACATAAGAGCTTTAATTGCAAATCTGGATGTCCCTGGCCCACCGCCACCGCCACCGCCGCCGGCACCACCACCGCCGGTAACTCAGGTGTTCAAGGTTAAATATGCGAAGGCAACTGAAGTGGCTTCTCAGATGGGCGGACTTGTACCAGCAGGCAGTATTATTGTAGATAACAGATTAAATTCCCTTATAGTTACCGGTTCTGAAGGAACCCTCACTACTGTAAAGGATTTCCTTGCCAGTGTAGACGTAGCACAACCACAGGTTTCTATGGAATTGAAAGTACTCGAACTTGCATCTTCAACTTCAAGAAATCTCGGTATTAACTGGGGTTCTTCATTACAGGCAACCTGGTCTGAAAGAGTTCATACTGATGGCGCAGGGGCAAATCCTATAGATGAAGGCACCTCCACGTTACCAATGGGTGATATAGGTATTCACACATTTACAAGAACAGCTTTCTCGTTACAGTCAACGATAAATTTCCTTCTTTCATCATCAGAAGCAAAGCTTCTTGCAAACCCAAGAATAACAACAATGGATGGACTGAAAGCCAATATCCATCTCGGCGACCGTATTCCTCTGGTTTACTATGATCCGAGAGCAGGACTTTATCAGGCTACCTACATAGACGTAGGTGTCGTTCTGAGTGTAACTCCTATTGTCAATGGTGACGGATATATCACTACAGAGATAACACCTGAAGTAAGTTCAGTAACCAGCTTTATTCAGAACTTCCCGCAGGTTGCTACCAGATCTGCATCTACCACTGTAAGGGTAAAAGACGGAGATACCATTATATTAGGCGGATTGCTCAGAGACGATGAAAGAGTTGATATAAGCAAGATACCTATTTTAGGCGATATACCTATTTTAGGTGCTTTATTTAGAAATAAGAGTGCTGCTATGCAGTCTACGGAAGTTGTCTTTATGATAACACCGAAAGTACTGAAATACTAGTTGCTTTTTATTTAAAGAGGGAAGTAGAATTTCTACTTTCCTCTTTTTTTTGTAATGGTTCAGGTAAATAAAACTTAATTAGATGGGTTGTAGATCTTCTTAACCCAACACCCAACACCCATAACACAATCTGTGATAACTGGAAGCTCATCCTGTACTGGACATGGTCTCTTTCTTATGATATAATATTTCAAGTAGTAGGTTCTGCCATTGCAGAACAGATGTAGTATTAAAACCTTTTTTCCTGAAGGTGGGAAAAAGCTTATGTACAGTATATTATTCGAAGCTAATAAGCTTACTTTAGTATTTACTAAAGAAGATTTTCTTCTTTAAATATACTTAAGTTAAGCTTATTTACTTTTTAGAAGGATTTTAGATATACGTAGAGAATTATTTGTACCATACATTAATATATCATCGGAATGAATAACAGTTTTATCCTTAAAGTGATTCCTCCAATAGTATATTATATTATAAGGAGGTGATGCGAACCCGGTTCTTGAGTAAACAAGGAGGTGCATGGAATGTCAAAAAACAGTAATGCGAGTTTTAAGGTAGCCCAGACATTTGCCAAGCAGGGAGATATAGATCAGGCTATAACAGAATATGAAAAATTAATACAAGTTGAGCCACAAAACCTTCAGATCTGTTATGAACTGGTTGACCTCTATGCCAGACGGGGATTAATTTCCAAGGTAACAGATCAGTATCTTAAAATAGCCGATATATATCTTGGAGATACATCCTTAGACCAGGGCATAGATATATGTTATAAAATAATAAGACTTGACCCTGAAAGTATTAAAGCCCGTGAGAAATTAATTGAAATTTATAATCATATGGATAACAAAGATGACGTAAGAGAGCAGTGTTTTGCTCTTTCACGTATCTGCAGTATGCAGGGCCAGTCAGAAAAAGCTCTTGAATTTTTACAAAAAGGTATTGAAGTAGATCCTGATAACCTTGATGCTAGGCTCGAACTCGCTATTATGAATGTTAAACAGGGACATATAAAAGAAGGAATAGCCCAGTATAAAGAAGTAGCCATGGCTTTCTGGGAAAAAGGTGAACTTCTTAAAGCCTCCGAAACCTATAAGAGAGTAACTGTCCTTCAGCCTGATGATACGGAAACCCATCTTAATCTGGGTACTCTTTACAGAGAACTCGGACAACTGGAAGATGCTAAAAATGCATTTCGTTTTATCCTGAGATATGATCTTACACATATTAAAGCCCTGACTGAACTGGGGCTTGTATGCCAGGAAAAAGGTGAAATAGATTCTGCAATACTGGCATTCAGAAAAATAGTAGATATAAACCCCATGAAGACTGAAGCCCGTGAAAAACTGGGTGAATTATACTTAATAAGAGGACAGGTCCAGGAAGCAGTAAAGGAATATTTTGCAGCTGCCGAAGATTATCTGAAACAGGAAATGAAGCCCAATGCTATTCAGATGTGTGAAGTAGTACTGGATCTTGATTGCAAACATGCAAAAGCCCTTCGTATGATAAAAGAACTGGGATATTCCAGTCCTCCTCCTGCTGCAGAAAGAGAAACTCCTGTGCAGCCTCCTATGGCAGGCATGCGAGATGGAGCATTACCTTCTGCCAGAGGTCTCAGAAGACCAATGTCAGGAATTATGAATATACCCCGCGGAGATGGCTCACCTATGACAAAGCCCCTTGGCCCTAAAAGAGGAGGTCCTGCACCTGTTCCGGCGAGAATGCCTCAAATACAGACCCAGCAGGGAACTGCACGACTGTCTTTAAGTAATACCATGCTTCCCGGGCCGGGAATGCATCCTGTTAGATCTACAAAACCTTTAACACCATATAAAACTATGTTGAATGAAGAAGATGCGATGAAAATGCGAGCAAATATAAAAGAAGAAATACAGCCTTCTGATGATTTTCCTCAGCCAGAACCTCCGGTTATGTATCAGGAAGAAATAGCTCCTTCTTCTGTGGAAGAAGAAAGAAAAGCTCCTTTGGTAAGTTTTCCTGAAAGAGATGAGGGAGTAAAAAAACCATCTCTTATGGCTCCTCTTGAGGAAATCAGACCTGACCAGATGTTGAAGCCAAGGATTATTCCTAAAAGAGGTGACTACAGTGCTCCTACTGCCAGATCTTTAATAAGCAGCAAGACAGGGAGTGGAAGACTTATAGAGCTGGCCTCCGAAGAGCCTGCCAGGATGCAGCCCGTAGAAGCACAGGTAAAACCTGTTCATCGTGAAGAACAGAAGCCATTCACCGATAGTGGGTTTGGCAGGCAAAAAGAACCGGCACAGAGTTCCAATATCTCTGAAGGTATTTCCATAGGTGAGATTGTGGATGATAGAGAGACGGCTTTACTCGCTTTTGATCCTGATGGAGAAGGGATTACTCTTACCTTTGAAGAAGAAGAAACAGAAGAGAAACCTTCTACCGACCAGACAGAAGAAATCAAAGTAGAGATTGCTCCTGCTATAGAGGAACCACCGGTAGTAGATATGTCTAAACATGAAGATGTCACATCTGTTTCTGATATAGCTGTAGTTGATTTCAGGCCGGTAGAAGATGAAGAGGAAGAAAAAGAGGAAGAACACAGAGAAATTCCGGAATCACCTGATGCGATGGTAGTTGATTTCAGGCCTGAAGAGAGTGTTTCTGACTATGAAGAGCAGAAAAAAATGTCAGAAGAAAAACCTGTCGCAGAAAATGTGCCATCGTTACAGAGAAAACCGGCACAGGGCAGTTTAAGTGCACAGATAGAACAATGGCGCGAAGAGGCCAGAACAGGTGATATAATTGCCAGAAATAATCTTATATCTATGTTAATAGATTTTGGCTTACTTGACGATGCTATTAAAGAATATCAAGAAATATGTAATCAAGAGACGGACAAAATAAATATATATCACCAGATGATTGAATTATATAATTTAACAGGTAATGCAGAAGGTCTCAGAGGGAAATACCTGGAACTCGGCCAGATTTATAAAGAGAATAATATTTATGACAGTGCTCTTGATATATATCAGAGACTTATTGCTCTGGATAGTGACGATGTTATTGCCAGAGAGAATATGGCAGAGATTTTACTTACCCAGGATAAAAAGAGAGAATCTATATATCAATATATCGCAGTGGCAAACATATACAGTTCAAAGGGACAGATTAAAGAAGTAGTTGATATATATCAGAAAATGTTGAAAATAGAACCGGAAGGTTTATTGACCCATACAAAACTTGCAGATACTTATGCACAGCTGGGAATGAATGATAAAGCCATACAGGAATACCTGCTCATTGCTGAAATGTATCTTGATAAGAAATTATATAATAATGCAATAGAGAGTTATGAAGCTATAACACGGCTTGCTCCCGAGCATCTTGATGCCCATGTTAAATTAAGCCAGCTTTATATGAAGAGCGGAATGTCCAGTAAAGCTATAGAAGAAAATCTTGTTATTGCAGATATTTATATCAATCAGGGTAAATATGATCAGGCAATGGAAATGGCGCAAAATGTCATCGGCGCGGAACCGACTCATATTACGGCAAGAGAAAAACTTATAGAAGTATACAGAAGAAAAGATCTTGGAGAAAAAGCTATAGCAGAGTGTCAGAATTTATCTGAAATATTCCTGAAAAAGAATGATCTGGATAAAGCTATAGAGTTATATGAAAAGATATTACAGATAGAGCCAAAAAACTATGATGTTCATTACAAACTGGCTGAATTGTACGAAAAGAAGGGATTCAGCAGCAAAGCCATGCAGGAATATATGTCTATGGCTGAAATATACAGTTTCGATGGGAATTACACTAAAGCTATTGAGGCTTACCATAAGGTTCTCTCTCTTGATCAGAATAATCTGGAAGCACGTTACCAGCTCGGTGTACTAATGGCTGATAAGAATAATGATCTAGAGGGAGCTTTACAGGAATTTGAGCTTATAAGAAGACTGAGTCCGACACATATAGATGCATTGCAGAGACTGACTGCAGGTTATATAAAGCTCGGAAAACTGCAGCAGGCCATACAGGTCAGTAAAGATTTAAAAAACAAAGAAATTCTTGGAGATATTGTAGATCGCTATAAAGTAGCAATAGATAAAAACCCCGATGATTTTGAAGCCAGATATAACCTTGGTATAATTTACAAGGAATTCGGTGATTTAGAGAATGCTATAGAGCAATTTCAATCGCTGGTAAAGTGTCCTGAGAAACTACTGGATGCATATAATATGCTTGGACTGTGTTTTGAGCAGATGGGCATGGGAAATCTTGCCATCAATCAATTTAAAAAAGGTCTTTCATCAGAAGGTTACAAGGATGTAGACTATAAGGAACTGCGTTATAATCTTGGCCTTTTATACGAAAGACGTGGCATGATAAAAGAAGCCCTGGGAATGTACGAAGAAATATTCGGCGTAGACATAAAATATCGTGATGTTACACAGAGAATTCAACATCTGGAGGAACAGTTAAAAGCCGGAGGATAATAAGTGACAGGGGAACAGAGAAATATGGTTTTTAAAGGGGAACAGTTTTTATTAACGGGGAAGAATAAATTTGCGAGTGCATAAAAAATGACAGGTGATTTTATATACAATGGAAAAAGAAATTTGTTACAGAATATTCAGAGTGAAAAGTGAAAAGTGAAAAGTGAATAAGATGGGATTTAGCTTACTGTTCATTATTCACTAGTTAATAAATTTATGAAATCAAATGCAATTTCCAGTAAAAGTGAATTTGCCTGTCGTAAAAAACACTGTCAGATGAATTGACACGTTATGTGGTATTTGTATATAATATTATGGCAAGTTTTTATTAATATAAACTGTTCCGGTAAATAGATTTTAAAGAGGTAACATCCGGTAACCTCCTGTCTGTTTTCCTGATTTAATATACAGCTTAAGTAATGATATGTTAGTGATTATCATACTGGAGGAGGACTTATAATAAATGTCTGACCCTAAATTCTTGAGGATAGTTCGTCAGGGGGATGACTTGGCCAAACAAAATAAATACGACAGTGCTATTGCTAAATATCAGAGAGCACTCAGAATGGATCCCCACAGTTCAGATGTCCGCAGAAAATTGATAGATATGTGCAAAAGTAAAAGCTCCTATCGTGATGCTATTGCTGAGTATATAAACTGGGCTGAAGTATGTAAAAGGGATGGAAATTATGATGAAGCCATTGAAATATTTCAGGAATGTTTAAATCTGGAAAAACGTGAAGGAACACCGAAAAAAAGCTCTTTTTTCGTCAGAACTCCTACTGCAGATTTAGGCCAGGTAAGAGATGCTCTGGAAGAATACGGAGCTGAAATACACTGGAAACTTGGCCTTGTATATCTGGCTAAAGGTAATTTAAGTGATGCAGAGGCTGAATTTAAAAAGAGTATAGAAATGAATCCTGCCAATCCTGCCGAGATTCATAAACACCTGGGCCTTATATATACGGAACTTGAAAAAAACAGTGAGGCTATCGGTGAGTATCAGGAAGTTCTCAGGCTTACACCTGATGATGCCAGTGTTTATGAACAATTAGGAGATATATGTTATAAACAGCATAAAGATACAAATGCTATTCAATGGTTTTCTCAGGCAGGTGATATTTACTTAAAAAAGAATGAGGTTCAGGAAGCTATAAGAGTTTATGAAAATATTCTTAAAATTGAGCCTGAAAATATAGATATCCTTACAAGGCTGGGTGATATTTATTCCAATGAAGGTCTGGTGGATAAAGCCATACAGACCTGTATGAGACTTGCTGATATATATACTAAAGACGGCCTTCTTGACAAGGTTATACTCTTATATGAGAGGCTTCTTGACTGGGAACCGGGTAACAGAGAAGTAAGAGAAAAAGTAATAGAAATATATCAGAAAATTCTCACACTTGATCCGGGTAACCTTCAGGCAAGGCATAAATTGATAAATAATTTACTTGCTATAGAAGATATAGATAATGCCATACCGGAATTTATAGCTCTCGGGAAAACGTACCTTGATAAAAATCTCTATGAAGAAGGCACAAATATATGCGAAAAGGTTTTCGAATTTGATGCCAAAAGTGTTGATGCCCATATGTTGCTTGCAGAGATTTATACAAAACAGGGACTTACAGATGCAGCAAAAGAAGAATATTTACTGACTATGAATCTTTACAGGGAGCTGGGCGAGCATACAAAAGCCGATGAAACATATCATAGAATGATCTCTTTATTCCCTGATAGTGCTGACATGCATTATGAGCTTGCTCTTAACCATCTTGAAAAAGGTGAATATGAAGAGAGTATAAAAGAATTTAAACTGGTCCTTGAGTCAGATCCGAATCATATACCCACTCTTTCCAAAATAGGTGAAATTTATATAGGTAAAGATATGCTGGAAGAAGGTATAGATAATTTCAAGAAGGTTCTGGATTTAGATCCCAGAAACAGTGCTATAAGAGAAACACTTGTTGATGTTTATTTATCTATAGGCCAGATTGACGAAGCTCTGGAACAGTTATTGACACTGGGTAATGTTTATGTGGAAAAAGAACAATTTGAACCTGCAATCGGAGTCTACAGGCGTGTTCTCTGCTATATGCCTGTTAATCTGGATGTAAGAGAGAAGATTGTAGAGGTTTATTCTTTACAGGGTAAGACAGAAAAGGTAAAACCTGAATATATTTTCCTTGCCAATGCCTATGAGAGAAGAGGCAATTATATGAAGTCCATTGAAATGTGTAAGAAGGTTCTGGATGTTGAGCCGAATGATATCAATGTAAGAAAAAAACTCTGCAATTATTATGTCAAACAGGGTATTCCTGATATAGCAGTGAAAGAATATATGTCTCTTGCCGATATTTATCTTGAACATAACCTTATCAGTTATGCAATAGAGATATTTAATAAACTCCTTGAGATACAGCCAGACAGTATTGAAACAATTGTAAAATTAAGTGAACTTTTATCTCTGGAAGGAAGAACGAAGGAAGCGGTAGACCATTATTTCTCTCTTATAGATATTTATGTAAAATCAGATATGCAGAATGAAGCAAAAGAGCTGTATCAAAAGATAATAAATATGGAGCCAGGTAATATTGACTCATATAAAAAATTAAGTGATATGTATCTCAGTTTTAATGAAATAGATAAAGCAGTATCTATATTACATGATCTTGCAAATGTTTATAAGAATAAGGGAGATATTGATTCATCTATAGAGGTTAATTCCAGAATAGGAGATATGTATTTTTCCCGCAAAATGTTCAATGAAGGACTCGGCATTTATGAGGAAATTCTGAAGCTTTATTCGGAACAACATAAACACAAAGAACAGATTCCTTATTATAAGAGGGTAATAGAAATTCTTACCCGGGAAGAAAATATTGAGAAAGCTTTATCATTTCAGAAAGACTTTGTTTCTGTTCTCTCCAGTGCAGGTGATTTTGATACAGCTATCAGAGAATGTAAAGATGTGGTACAGACCTATATTAAAATGAATAAACTGGCTGATACTACAGGTATTTATCGTATTTTACTGGATGAATATCTTAAATTAAATCGTTTTGATGATGCCATAAAGGAATGTCTTGATATAGTTTCTCTTTACAGAGAACATGGTATGATGGAACAGATTATAGAAATATATAAGGTGCTTGTAGATATATACTGGAAAGTAGACAGAGGCTCTGATGCCATAGAAATACAAAAAGCAATCGGAGAGATATACTTATCGCAGAACAATATTCCTTCAGCTATAGAAAGTTATGAATTGGTAGCTCAATTTTTGATAAAGGAGAAGAGAGAAGAGGAAAGTATAGAGATTTATACGAAGATTACTCATTTAACTCCGGAAAATCTTGATTACAGACAGAGACTTATAGGTCTCTATGATAAATCAGGTCTTAAGGATAAAGTAGTGGAAGAATACTGTTCTCTTATTAATTCTCAGGCAAAGAGCGGTGATTTAGAGAAAGCTACCCTGACATTTCAACAGGCCTTAAAAGAAAATCAGGACAGTCCTGAACTTTATGTCTGTATGGGAAATGTTTATTTTGATAATCAGATGTGGGATGAAGCAATGTCTACATATTTGAAGGTTCTGGATAGTTCAGCAGGTTATCCCGGTATCTATTCTAAATTAACCCTTACCTGTGCCCGTAAAGGTGATCTTGACAGTGCCGTAGAATGGTCTAAAAAGCTTATTGCCAGCGGAAATGTTTATGAACTGGTAGATAATGTTAAGATTAATGAAGTTGTTGATCCGAAGCTTGCAGAATCTTATTATAACTGGGGTATTATATATAAAAAGATAGGCTTTATTGAGGGTTCTGTCAGAGCTTTCAATGCTGCATCAAAGGATAGTTCCAGAAGGCTTTCTTCTTTAAAAATGATAGGTGATTGTTTTTATGAGGAAGGTTTTAAGGAACTTGCATCACGTCAGTTCCGTAAAATTCTGGAAATTGGACTGGATGCAACTGGTATGCCTGATGATGAGTATCTGGAACTCAGGTATGATCTTGGAAGAACCTTTGAAGAAATAGGTAAATATAAGGATGCCAAGAAAGCTTATGAAGGCATATGTGAAATAAATATAAAATTCAAAGATACTATGGAAAAGATTATGGAAATGACCAGAAAAATAGAAACTGTTAAAGAACCTGAAGATACGGATCCGAAACTTATAGAATTTACTATTGAAACAGAGTAACCTCCTGTTGAAGGTGATTAATATGCCAGTAATTGCTTTATCTTCTATGAACATGATGTTAAACAATATTGAGAGATTCGCTCATAATAATCTTGATACATTATGGTTTATTTTTGCAATAACTTCTTTTATTTTTATTGCTCTTATTGTATGGCTTATTATAGCCTGTGTGGTAAGAAAACAGCAACAGGAAACACTTGTCTCTTCTGAAGTTGCTATGGTTAAAGTGCTGCCAAACGATCCTTTTGTTAAATCCGATGGTTCTGCCTTTACATCCGATATGAGCTATAAAGTAGTGTCACAGGATGAATTGAATGCTTCCAGGCCTAATTATCTGATAAGTTCATCTCCTGGTGACGATGAATTAGATTTACTTCAATCTGAAATTAAATTATATGAAGATTCTCTGCTGCAGGAAAAAGATTTTAATATACAGAAGGATTTTATATCAGAAAATATGTCAGATAATATGTATGGCGGTCAGCCAGGTCTGGATGTAACAGATTATTCATCTTCACAACGGATGGATTTTGAGGAAAGAAGTCCGGTGCCTTCGTATTTTGAAGACGGAAAAAAGAATAAAGCAGATTTTTCTCTTCCCGAAAAAATTACTCCCCTTTCTTCAGTAAGTTCTTCTAAAAAAAGTGAAAATGGACTTAAAATAGAACTTCCCAGGAAAGAGATGCCATCGAGTAAGAAAATTGAAGCTACCCCTTCTTTTCAGGATCTTTCGATTGACAGGGCAGGGCCTATGAAAGCTATGAGAATTGAACTGCCGCAAAAGGGGAAAAGTTCTGACAAGGATATACCGCCTTCAGGTTCTAAAGGCGGTCGTATTGATTTACCAAGAAAAATGTCCAATTAATTTTAATGGAGGTGTCCTTTGTCTGCAGAAGATATTTTAAATGAATTTATAAAATTAGGCGGTGTAGTAGCCGGCTTAATAGTTGATGCACAGGGTAAGATTTTGAACAGTGTAGTAGAGAATTTTTCCTCTTCAGATTTAAATGATATTGGTCTTCTGGCCTCTAAAGGTTTAAAATCTGCAGAGATTATGGGACAGCAGTTATCCAAAGGTGCAGTTACCCATTCCGTTATTGAATATGTTGATAATGTTATTGCTATGGAGCCTGTGTCGGAAGATAAAATTCTTGTTATTATTGCTACCAAGGGAGCTAATCTTGGCAGAATAAGATATGAAGTCAGAAAGCAAAAAAAAGCCCTTGGAGCAGCTATTTAGGTGACGTATGATCGTAATGCGTAATGCGTGATGCGTGGGAATATAACCAGTTACGCATTACTTATTACGCATTACGCATTACGAGGATGAAATAAATTATAATTAATATTATAGAAAGTTAAATTATGTCAGGTATTCTATCATCTTATAAAACATCAGAAGAGTTACTGGCTTTATATGAAATAGCCAAAGCTATAAATTCCACTCTGAACCTTCCGGAAGTCCTGGATCTTATTATGAAAATGACCATAAAATATCTTGGAGCAGAAGCCGGTTCTATTATGCTGCTTAACGATCAGAAAGAACTGGTTCTTACTGTAGCTACAGGTCTTGATATGGATAAACTTAAAGATGTTTCGGTAAAAATCGGTGATAGTATATCGGGCAAGGTTGCTCTCACCGGAGAGCCATTACTTCTAGTGGGGAAAGCCGATAACAGTGAATTTACCAATATTGTTGTCAGGAAGGAAGATATAAAGTCCAGCCTCTGTGTACCTCTTAAAGTTAAAGATCAATTAAGAGGGGTTTTAAACCTGAGAAAAGCTTCTTCCAAGGATGACTTTACAGAAGAACAGCTCAATTTCCTTTCTATGATAGGTGATCAGGCTGCTATTGCCATAGAAAATGCCCGTCTCTATGATCTGGAAAAGAAAAGAGCAGGAGAACTGGAACAACTTAATAAAAAGATAACCTTCGAAAAAATTAAGATGGAAGCAGTACTTAAAAGTCTGTCAAATGGAGTTATGGTCTTAAATGATACCAATGAAATTGTATTGATTAATTCAGCCCTGGAAAAACTATTCTGTGTAAATAGTTCTTCTCTGGAAGGTATGAATTATAGAGAATTAATAAGGGCTTCTGAAGCTATTCCTCTTGTCGAAGGAATTTCAGAGAATCCGGATGCAATCAATTTCATCGAATTACCTCTCGGAAAAGACGGAAGAATATTCGATGTTCATTGTGCTTTTATAAGGGATAATTCAGGAGAAATTCTTGGGAAGGTTATAGTTTTTCATGATATAACTCATATGAAAAAAATACAACAGATGAAATCCGAGTTTGTTTCTATGGTTTCTCATGAGTTACGTACTCCTCTTACTTCTATTATGGGTTTTGTAGATATACTTATTAATAAAGAACTTGATAAAAACAGGAGAAAAAAATACCTTTCGATTATACAGGAAGAATCCTCTCGATTACTGGAACTTATAAATAATTTACTTGATTTATCCAGACTCGAAGCAGGGCGGTACGAATTTAAAAAGGAAAGAATAAATCTTGTTAATATTATAAATAAATCAATAGTGGTAATTTCTCCGCAGGCTGTTCATAAAATTATATTTAATTCAACAGTCAATTCCTGTATTCTTATAGGTGATGAGGATATGCTTTACAGGGTTATGATTAATCTTTTAAGTAATGCAATTAAATACTCTCCTGACGGAGGAGATATATCAGTTACCTTAATAGATAAAAAAGATATCTGGGAAGTAACTGTTGCAGATAATGGTATAGGCATATCCGGAGAGGTTATTCCCCGTTTATTTGAAAGGTTTTATCGTGGTGCCAGTGCCATTACGACAAAGATAAAAGGAACAGGTCTGGGGCTTGCAAATGTGAAATATATTCTTGAGGTTCATGGAGGAAGTATTAGAGTGGAGAGCGAACTTGATAAAGGTAGCAGATTTATTTTTTACTTGCCGAAAGAGGGGAAATTTAATGAAAACTAGTCTGGATCATCAGATTGATAAATATGAAGAGATGATAGCACAGAGTCCGGAAGATATTCCTTCTTTGATGTTATATGCTGATGCCAATCTAAAGAGAGGTAATAAACTTGCAGCATTATCATGTTATCAGAAAATCATCAAAATTGATCCTTATAATGTAAAGGCAAAAAATGCTATTGTCAGGATATATATATATCAAAGGATGATTAATGAAGCTTATATTGAACTTGTAAAGCTTTTAGCCGATGCTCCTCATAATGTTGAAGCCAGATTTTTACTGGCCCAGTTACAGAAGAAAAATGTACCTCCTTCAGAGGAAATTGTTGAGAAATTAAACAGTTTACCGGAATTTTCCCCTGAGCTGGAAGGAGTCAGGCAGTTCTCTGATGAGTTATTAAAGGAGAAAGATGAGCTTGAGACACAGATAAAAGACTATCATGATACACTGAATAGTTCTCCTGATGATATTTTTTTAGAGTTTGATCTTCAGATGTGCCTTAAACGTAAAACAAAGATTGAAGAAATTATTACGTTTGTTAAAGAATCGGAAGTGGAAGTAGAAGAAAAGTTAAGACAGCAGGAAGAAAGAAGAAAAGAAGAAGAAGAGAGACTCAGGGTGGAAGAAGAAGAAAGACTCAGAAAAGAAGAAGAAGACAGGCTCAGAAAAGAAGAAGAAGAAAAGCTCAGAAAAGAAGAAGAAGAAAAACTCAGGGTGGAAGAAGAAGAAAAACTCAGAAAAGAAGAAGAAGAACGTAAAAAGAAAGAGGAAATCTATAAACAAATTGGAGAAATTTTTGCCGGTCCTCTTCAGGATTTTGCTTCAAATAAAATGGTTTCAGAGGTTCTTATTGTTGATTTAACCGGTATTGTAATCAGAAGCTCTGCGGCACAATCAGGAGATAATCTTGGCTCTATTGTAGCTGATAGTATTTCTCTTTTGAAATCCTGGAAATCTATGGATTACTGGGTGACAGAATATCAACAGGGGTTGATATTCATTAAGATGATAGCCAGAGATTTAATTCTCGTTGTAAACGGTGGTGCAGGCAGTAATCTTGGTGCTCTCAAAATTATAATTGATAAGAATGAGAAAGAACTTGTAAAGGCTCTTC
>JAKPQU010000559.1 GCA_029555925.1 Bacillota bacterium | reverse complement strand
GCTGTAGAAAACACTTTCAACCAGGTGTTATATAGTTTAATACAGGTCATACCAGAAGACTGCCCCTTCAATCTCTTATCCAGACTCCTCCACTGTCCATTTGTAAAGACTTTGTTATTTCTGACTTCTAACATATCCCCTGTAAAGAGAGAAAGATCTTCTATATTTTCTTCTGTAACATCCCTGTCATACCAAACAGGTGGAATAAGTTTATAGACTGCTTTGAGCTTTATAGACATAAAAATACCTCATAGATTTATATTCTCAATCAATCCGGTAAACCTTCTTTTGATTTCACTTCAGATAGGTTCGATAACAGTAATTGTGCCACCATCTGCAAAGTAAGTGATACAATATCGGCAGTTTCCAAAGAAGCAGATGGAATGCATAATGAGGCCCTGATGGAAGTTCTATAATTAAGGAGGACTTCCTATTTCCCATAGAGAAGTATGTGGAAAATTGATAGAGGAGGATACTTATATGGTTTTAAAGATACAAATAGCAATAGTGTTATTTTTCATAGTAATAGTCAGCTCGTGTGTTCTGGCTAAATCTGCCCAAACAAAACCTGAAGAAGTGCCGGGTATGGTATTTATAAAAGGTGGGACATATGAGATGGGAGAGAAAGTAAAAACAACCGTTACAGTAGGTGATTTTTATATTGGAAAATATGAAGTTACTAATAAAGAATACTGTCAGTACGACCCTAATCATAATGGCTATTGGTCAAATCCTGATTATCCAGTGGAGAGTGTAAGCTGGAATGATGCAGTTGCTTACTGTAAATGGTTAAGTAATAAAGCTGGAAAGAATTATCGTCTTCCGACAGAAAAGGAGTGGGAGTATGCGTGCCGTGCCGGTTCTACTACAGAGTATTACTGGGGTGAGAATATGAATCAGCAGACTTATGTTAGCCCGAGTATTGATAATTATGCCTGGTGTAGTAAAAATTCTGGTAATCAGGTTCATTCAGTAGGTCAGAAGCAGCCGAATGCCTGGGGATTATATGACATGAGCGGTAATGTATGGGAGTGGTGCAGTGACTGGTATAATAGTTCTAACTCGTCCTGTGTCGTGCGCGGCGGTTGCTGGAGCAGCTATGGCTACGGGTGCAAGTCGGGCGGTCGTGACGGCAATACGCCTGATAAGCGCTACAACATCAACGGCTTCCGCGTCGTTATGACGCCTTAATTTTACCATCTGCTCTTTACGAATTTGATATGTAGTGGTAAGGAATTTTATGGAATGAGGACTTCCTATTTCCTAAAGAGAAGTATGTAGGAAATTGATAGAGGAGGATATTTCTTATGGTTTTAAAGAGACAGATAATAACAATCTTATTATTCATAGCAATAACTGGTTCGTATGTCCTGGCTCAGTCTGCCAAAGAGTGGAATAAAAAGGGAATGAACTTATATGAACAGGGTAAATATGATGAAGCTATTGAATGTCACACAAAAGCTCTGAGCAAAGACCCTAAATCTGCTGACTTATGGTTGAATCTTGCCAATGACTATTATCACCTGGAGAATTATGAAAAAGCCCTGGGCTGTTACAATGAAGCCCTAAAATACAAACCTGATATGCCAAAAGCTTTATATTTTAGAGCATATGCATTAGATGATATAGGCGAATATGAAAAAGCTATTGAAGCATGGAATAAATATTTAAAAAGTTGTCCGAAAGATGCTGGTGCCTGGAATAACAAGGGACTTGCTTTATGCAACCTGGGAAAATATGAGGAAGTTATTAAATGTTATGATAAAGATTTAGAGATTGACCCTAATTATCCCTACGTCTGGAATAACAAGGGAAATGCTTTAGACAACCTGGGAAAATATGAAGAAGCTATTCAGTGTTTTGATAAAGTTTTAGAGCTTGACCCAAACAATGCCGATGTAAAGACCGCCAAAGAGAAAGCTTTAAAAGCTCTTGGTAAATAATCAACCCTAGAAGCAGATTATAAAGGCCTGGCAGAAGGAACCGGAACTCCCCCGGAAACCCTGGTAGAAGGTTCTAATAACTTTCCCGTAGAATCAGAAGCAGGCAGTCTATTCACTGCCCGCTTCATCTGAGCTGCATATTCATAATCTTCTTTCCTTTCTTTTTAAATAGGGCCTCTTAAAAAACCACAACCACAAATAATCTTTAAGATTTCATCCATCCTATTCATCCCCTTTCTTTGTTATATTTGTTTCCTTTCTTTATCGAATTATCCAGAAAAATCCAGATCCTAACTCACCTAAACCTAAGATTTTTGTAATCATCTCTATTCATCTCCTATTCTTATTATCAAGTAATTCCTTAATACGGGTAAGCTACGGTTAAACCAATACCCATTAATAAACACTGCTGACTGATTAACTTCTGAGTCTTACCCTGAAACACTCTCTTTATCATTTCTGCCACCTTCTTTCTTTAATTCTGTATAATAAAAACCTTATTACGCTGGAGCATAGACAGAGCCATTTGAATGTATTAAACATGAGCAACAATTAATAACTAATGAATGCCTTATTTCTCTATTACTGTCAAACACTTTCTTAATCATTTCTGTCACCTCCTGCTTTACTTTACTTCACTGTTCGAGCGACATCTATAAACTACATAGCCCAGGCATAAGCAAAACCTAATGGGTAAATCAGGCATCGAGAGGCACAGGCACTACTTTCTCTTGCATTTTTTCCTTTAAAAACTCTCTTTATCATTTCTGTCACCTTCTTCCTTTGCTTTATCTCTTTCACTGAACTCAGTATAACCTATAGATATGAAGAAGTTATGAAGAAGATGAGAATGTTATGTGAAGAAATGAATATAAGACTCAAATTAAATTTAGACCGTATGGTTGCCCTCATTTATTTTCTGTCTTCACATAAATTTCACAGGTTCTTCATAATTTTTTCATAACTTCATGTTATAATTACTGCAATTTATATTGAGGAGGTAAATATTATGAGTATGGAATCCGCAAAAGCATTTATGGAAAGAATGAATACAGATGAGGACTTCAGAAACAAAGTAAACGAATGTAAAGACCAGGAGGCACGTAAAGCATTTGTAAAACAGGCAGGTTTTAACTTTACTAAAGATGATCTGGACTTGGCTAAAGTAGAATTGAACGAAGGTGATCTTTCTAGTGTGGTCGGTGGTCTCGATAACGGTTGGCAACGTTGTAATTGGGTATGCAATATTGATATCATTTAGGAGATACACAGAGTTTTTTTTGTTTAGGGGTAGTGGGAGCATTCGTGTCACCAGGGGTAAAGTAAACAAAAGTTAAGTAATAATAGACTCTATGGGTATTCTCATAATCCATGTTTCGATTTGAGTAGTTTGCCCATCGCCGCGAAAAGTACAAGACGTTATCAAAAACATCCCTTTTTAATAAAATCATAAAATCCCTCAAACGGAGAAAATATTCCACAGGAAAAACGAACCAGGGCCTCCCAAGAGACCTTATTCCTATGACGTCTGCAGCACTCCGCTTTTATACCCTGTGTAAAAGACCTTTAACCAGGTCTGGTAACCGTACATTTTTACATGAATCTGCCTAGTAACCTCCCGGACATACCCTACCGGAGGGGTCAGTTAAAGACCGCTTTAATTTTTAACACATATTACTTTTTACGCCTTAAAAAAGTTCCATGACAGGCAGTTTTATCTCGGAAGCTGTGAGTAACAAACTCTTTCTACATAACGCTTCGCAACTGCTAACGATTGCAGTTTTGCAAAAATGCTGCGAGTGCACAATGCTTCTATTTTGCGTTTTAACGCGTTTTAAAAGAACTCATGGTATGATTTATCATTTTCTAAAAATAACTCGTTTAAAGCAATTATATGAGCGTTTTTAAACTATTATTTCTGGATATCTCTTTTTAAACTCACTCAGAATTATATTTTCCAGAGCAAGTTTCCTCGCTTCACCCTCCTCCGGCATAAATGAGAGACCTTTCTGTATCTTCGGATTGTTATTCACATCTTGGATAACAGTATATAGCTTCTCTGGGCAGGTAACAGAGAGCTTTCTCAGAACTTCTTCCGCTGGGATAGCTGTCTTTTCTTCTTTCCAAAATTCCTCAACAGCTCTCCAGGTCTTCTCGACAGACGGAACT
>JAKPQU010000547.1 GCA_029555925.1 Bacillota bacterium | reverse complement strand
CTATAACTCCCATACTCTCAGAGTTACAATCACCGGTGAAGCAATCGCCACTTCAATAGTGGGAGAAAGAAATGACCTTGACCCTACAGGAGCAGGAACTTATACCCTTACTGTTTCCAATGTTCCAGTAGGTCTTAATACTGCAACAATAGAAGTCCTTGACCCGTCAGGAAACATTCTCTGTCAGAGAAAACATGGTTTCTATATGACGCCGGGAGCAACAGAAGGGCCGGGACTCATTCTTTTAGGTATTGCCATACAGAGTGACGGATCATATATCCCTCAGAATATTGATATTCCACAGGGAAGCAGCATTTCTTTCCAGAACCATGATTATACAAATGACAGAACTGCCAGTATGAACAGCGGAGCATTAACTGTAGGCCCCATAGGCCATGCCACTCATATTACACAGCCTGTTACCGCAGAAGTTTTCCCTGCAGTAAATAACATGTTTAATACTCAGGGACAGTTTGATTATGACGGTCAGACAGGAAGGGTTCTTGTTTACGGACTTCCCACTCTTACTTCTGTTACTCCTGATAAAGATTCTGCAAATGAAAACTCTTCAGTGAGTTTCACTCTTACAGGAACTAACTTCGGAACTTCTCAGACTTCTGTAAACGGTGCGGTAAACTTCATTCAGGTCAATGAAAATGATCCCAATAATCCCTGGGGAACTGTTTATAATCCGTCGTCATTTACTTCATGGGGTAATACTTCTATAGCAGGTACAATAAATCTTCCTGCAGGGAAATATCGTATTGAAGTATCTGTAAGGGGAGAGAATACTACAGAAGCAGTTTTCTTCTATAAGGGAACGGGAAATTATCAGGTAATTGTGGGAGGACCTTCTATGGTGTCAATTCCAGAAGGGACATTTCAGATGGGAAGTACACTTAATTCTAATGAACAACCATTACATAACATCACGCTGAGTTCTTTTTATATTGGTAAATATGAAGTAACAAATACGGATTACTGTGAATTCTTAAATTCCCAGGGTAATCAGACAGAGGGAGGAGGTATATGGATCAATTTAACAGGAGATGCATATCAGGGTATAACAGGTAATGGCCCATACAGCGTAATAGCTGGCTATGAGAATCGCCCTGTAGTATATGTATCCTGGTATGGAGCTATAGCCTATTGCAATTGGTTAAGCACCCGGCATGGATTAACATCATGTTACGGACCCATAAATAACAGAGGGAATGATCCGTCAGTATGGCGTACAAAAAATGGATATCGTCTACCAACAGAAGCAGAGTGGGAATATGCATGTCGTGCCGGCAGTAATACAAGTTATTATTGGGGAGATAGTATTAATGATAGTTATTGCTGGTATAATAATAATTCTGTTAATCAGATTCACACTGTAGGACAGAAGCGTCAAAATACCTGGGGCATATTTGATATTAGTGGAAATGTATGGGAATGGTGCAATGATTGGTATGACGCTAATTATTATTCTCAGAGCCCGTCAAATAATCCTGTTGGCCCTGTATCAGGATCAAACAGGGTTTATCGCGGCGGTGGCTGGCACAACAGCGCTGATTGCTGTCGATCTGCCATTCGTTACAACATAACACCGGACTACCACGGCATTGCTTTAGGTTTTCGCCTCTGCAGGACGCCTTAATCGCCATTATCTATTAGTCATGTATCCTTCCTGACCACAATTTTCACGATTAATGGATTACCAGGATTTGAAATAAATTACAAAAATCCTGGTAATCTTTATAATTCTATAAATCCCGGTCTGTCTCCCTGTCAAGTCTGTCCAGTAACTGAAGCAGTTTTTCCTTACCGAGTTTATTTAAAAGAGCTTTTGTTACTTCATCTTCTCCGAGCTTATTAATAAATTTATCTCTGCCGATTTTATTAATAATCTCATCTTCATACTTATTTATTAATCTACCTCCAAAGGGTTCTCCAAAAAGAAGTTCCTTTAAACCTTCCTCATCACAACCTGCTTCAAAAGGATCAAGTAATTTCATAATTAACACCTCCCGGTACATTCTATTATATAAATAGAGCATTTCAATATTATAATCTTCTGTCTCTGAAGGTTCATCAATAAATTTCTCTATCAGTTTACGAACATTTTCCTCTTTTTTACTGAACAAATGAAAAGGATAATATTCTTTAGTGAAAGGTATCTCTACAAGGTTTATTTCATAATAAGGAAATCCCCCTGCCATACCCCTGTGAAATCCATCATCAAGTTTTTCTAACAATATTCTTCCCTGCTCCAGAGATTTTCTATACTTTTCTGTAAAATGACTCGAAACAGACCAGAGAGAAATTTTATTCCTTTCCTCAATCTGTTTATTTATACCATATAATTTTCCATATACTTCCAGTTGATACAGACTGTCCCAGTCAAAACAATCAGTTTTAGATTTAAATTCAATTACATTAATATCATTAAAATAAAGATAAGGTGCAGTCAGGTTTTTATATTGAATATCCTGTTTTTTTATAACAATAAAGTCTATTTTCAACGGCATTTTAGCTACTTCTTTTTCTCTTTCTACAAGAAAATCTTTTTTTGTGCATATTTTCTCCATTACCTGAGCAAAATAAGCATGCCACTGAATTTTTATTTCTTTAGGATATTCTTTCATAATTAAATTATATCATAGAAAACAGGCAATTTCTACAGATATTTTCCCATGTCTCAAGCTTTTATTTGCACAACAAAACCTCCGGTAATACTTCTCAGAATGACACCTGGCAAAGTCAATAAAAAACTGTAAAAGTGTAAAATTTACAGAGTGTAAAATTTTACACTTTTCTCTCACAAAAAATCATTTTCCCGGAAGTCTTATAAAAAATTTTCTGCCTTATACCACAGAGCTTCGTGTGAGTAAAACAGAATATTTTTTCTTGCCGGTATAAAAATTGCCTGTATATAATGATATAAA
>JAKPQU010000545.1 GCA_029555925.1 Bacillota bacterium | reverse complement strand
CAGTTACAGCTTATATCATGCTACTTTACATTATAATTCAATAAAATATACCTGTGTTGCCGTGATATTTTTTTCTCCGGAACACCAGGCAGGCAGACTACTATGTCTAAAGCTAAATAGTATTACATCTTTTTTAATACTAAAATGATAACAATAACAACTATGATAAACAGAATTAATATCTTTGTAATAATTCTGCCTTTACGAATAAATTTTGCTGTAATTCTTCTATATTTCTCTTCCCGGCTATTTCTGACAGTGTATCTTTCTCTGTTATAAGTAACAGGGGGCAATGAAGGAGGTTCATTAAATAAACTTATGCGTTCAAGTGTTTCTTTCATTTCCATTGCAGAAGAAAATCTTTCTTCAACGTTGTATCTAAGGGCTTTTATAATGATAGTTTCCAGTTCAGGTGATAGGTCAGGATTGAATGATCTTATCCGCTCGAATCTGAATCTTTTCGGACTTATTCCTGTAAGGAGGTGATGAAGAGTTGCTCCCAGGGCATACAAATCCGATCTTGGTTCTGCCGCTCCGAAATATTGCTCTCCCGGAGCATAACCATTTGTTCCTATAGCAGTATTTAATTGCCTCTTCTCCGGTTCTATAGCCCGTGCAATTCCAAAATCTACCAGCACTATGTGTCCGTCTGGTTCAACCATAATATTATGAGGTTTAATATCACGATATACAACAGGCGGATTTCTGTTATGAAGATAATCCAGGACATCTAAAACCTGTATGGCCCAGTTTATTACTTCTTTCTCCGGCAAACCGGGATTACCATCTCTCTCAAGTATTTCAGCCAGATTATATCCGTCTATAAAATCTAAAATAAGATAATAACGGCCATTTGATACAAAATAATCTATGACACCGGGAAGACTGTGATGGCTTAAATTGGCAAGAATATTTGCTTCCCTTCTGAATCTTTCCACTGAATGATTTAATTCTGTTTTACTGGAGTGAAAAATCTCTTTAACGGCAAATATATTATCCAGTTTACTGTCTACAGCTTTATAAATAAACCCTTCAGAACCTTTTCTTATCACCTGAATAATTTCATAACGATTTCGAAGTATCGTTGATACAGGTAAAGGTTCTCCGGAGATAATGTTCATCTCTAAAGAATTACCGCAACAGTTGCAAAATTTTGCACTATCTTTATTTTTTTTGCCGCAATTAGAACATAATGACATAATCATAATCCTGTCACGTATTACACGTTACCGGGCTGAATATAAAGTCATTACATCAAACCCTTTTTCTTTTTTTCGGTCTTTGTGTTATAATTATACCATATTAATGACAGTCAGTTTCATATTAGAAATTAAGGACTACAAGAAAAACAACTCCGGCAAATTGTTGGAAAAATTATAATCCTTGTGTGACGCGTAACGGGAGGATTATTTGTAATCTGTTGTGAAGTATATACCTGTAAAAATCCGGTTCTGTAAAAATTACGCCTTCGTGGCTGCTTATTGAAAGATTCTTTACCCTTGACATAGTAAAACTGTCAGATATTATGTGGATATATAAAAAAATCACAACCCATAAAGCTTACGGTGTTATTACAACAGGACAGACCTTTGAACTGTGTATTATGACAAGGACAGGGGAAGCCATTTATACACAGGGAAAAGAAATACTAATCAATGAAATAATAGCCGGCATATGTAATAAAGCACCGTGGGCAATAGCAGGTTTCTCCGATGAAATAAAAAATTTATGGGACAAACAGAGGAACACCCTTATTGCGACGGTAGATCAAAAAAGAGAAGAAACATCCAGATCAACAAAGAACCCTTCAGAAAACTAAAAAGCGGAAGCTGGTTTAAGAAAATGTCTTTATCACAAAAAATATATTTATTATTATTTCTTTTTCTCATAATATCTTATAGAGGGAACTGTCATGAAATTTCATATAATGATAATTTCCCGGGAAGGCTGGCTCTTACATTTGACGATGGCCCTGACCCTTATTACACTCCTGTAATTCTTGATATTCTCAGAAAAAATAATATTAAAGGAACCTTTTTTGTAACAGGCATAAATGCTTCTCTCTATCCCGATATTATAAGAAGAATAGCAGAAGAAGGTCATACACTCGGTAACCATACTTACAGTCACATAAATATGAAAACCAGAAGTGCCTATAATATTCTGGAAGAACTTCAGATGACTCAGGAACTGGTAGACAGAGCACTCGGTTATCATTACAAACTGGCCCAGATTCGTCCACCTTACGGAGAATATGATTACAGCATATATACTCTTCTCTCTCATTACGGGCAAATACCTGTACTCTGGCAGATAGACAGCCAGGACTGGATGGGGTACGGTGATTACTATGTGCTGGACAATTTATACAGACAATGTTACAGAGGAGGAGTAATACTGTTACATGACATTTATCCCACAGCAGGGCACATACTTCAGGAATTCATCGATCATATGCAGTATAAAGGGTTCAAATTTATAACAGTAGAAGACTTACTGTATCAAAAATACAATCTGGCCATAGAAAAACCTTTAAGAAATTCACCTGTAAAGAAATATACTGTTATTGATAAATATGATATAAGCAGTATGTATTTTAACAATAAGCCCCTGGGAGAAAATGGTAAAGTGATGAAAAATAAACAGTATATTTCTGTAAAATTTTTCTTCAATCACCTGGGGGTGGACTATGACTGGGATGATTCAAAAAAAGAATTGACCTTCTGCGGCAATAAATACAAATGCCAGATCATTGACGGTAAAGCTTTTATCTCTACGGAAATACTCATTAGAGAATTTTCCCTACGAATAAGAGAGAAAAAAACAGACTTTTTTTATCCTTCCATATGCCTTAACGGTATATCTCTGAGAAAAAAAGCTTTTTTCTATCATGGAGAACTGTACTTTATATTAAGAGATGTAGAGAATATAACAGGTATACAATTCAAATGGAAATCAGACATGGAAATTTATACAGGTAATAAACAAATAAAAGGGAAAACCTTCTGTGGAACAACTTATTTACCCCTTTCTTCTCTTTATGAAACAGGTCTTGTTGAAATAGAACTTAAAAAAGATAATGACATAAATATTAAATTAATAAAATTTATTATAAATGACGACTTTGTTCCTTTAAAATCATACAGAGATGGTGAAAATAATGAAATAAAAGTATCAATTGAGGATATTTCAAAGATCTTAAACCTGTGGACGAAAGATCTCAAGGTAACCGGTTCATGTGACGGACCTTATATTGCTCTTTCTTCAGTGAAAGCTATGAACGGGGTTACTGTATCTTATGAACCGAAGAAGTATATGATAAAAATCTCTACAGCAGTGAAAAGCGAATAGTTAATAGTAAAAAGTGAAAAGTAAATAGTGAAAAGTGAAAACTGAATAGAAAAAAGGTAAAAAGTGAATAGTGAGTCGTAGAACTTACGCGTGACGCGTTATGATTATAGTATCACGCATTACGCATCACCCGTCATCCGTCACGGTTCACATATAAATTTATAAAGAAAACAGGGAAATGTAAATTAAAGTCGAAGTGTTCAGGATAAGGGAGATTAATAGTTTTGCAAAGAAAGGATTGAACCGGAATGGAAGAGAGAATCGATCAATTAATGGAGCAATTAAAAACCGGAAATATAGAAACCCGTATGAAAGTTGCCTGGATGATGGGCAAACTTAAAGATCCGAAAGCCATTGATCCTTTAGTGGGATTATGCAATGATGAGAATGAAGACGTAAGAGAAAAAGCAGTAAAGTCTCTTGGAGAAATAGGAGGAAAAGTAGTTGTAAAACCACTGTTAAAAGCCCTTGAAGATATAAGCTGGAAAGTAAGAAGGAATGCTGTAGAAGCCCTAGGTATTCTCGGTGATAAAAGTGCAGTATCCTCTCTATTAAAACTACTTGATGACTGGGAAATAAGAGCCGATGTAGCCCAGTCTCTCGGTATGCTCGGCCATACGGAACCACTTCTTAAAGCTCTTGAAGATAAAGACGGATGGGTAGCAGGAAGGGCTGCGTCTGCTCTCGGGAAAATCGGTGCGAAGAGTGCTGTGCCGTTCCTTATAAAAAGTCTTGCTAATGAAGACTGGACAGTAAGAACAAGTGTAGCGGAATCTCTCGGGAAACTCAGAGATAATTCGGCAATAGAACCGCTTATTAAAATTTTGCTAGAAGACAAAGTAAGCAGTGTAAGAAGCAGTGCCTGTGAAGCTCTGGGAAAATTCGAAGATAAAATAATTGTAGAGCCTTTAATAAAAGCCCTCTCTGACAGTGACTGGGATGTAAGAAGAAATGCTGCAGAAGCACTGGGTAAACTGGGTGATAAAAGAGCAGTTGAACCTCTTATCAATGCCCTCTTTGATGAGAGCTGGAATACCAGGAGTAATGCGGCAGATTCCCTTGGTAAACTCTGTGATGAAAAAGCAGTGGATCCGCTGGTAAAATTACTGGACGATGAACATGAAACAGTGAGAAGCAATGCGGCAAAATCACTCGGCATAATGGGAGGGCCAGAAATAGAAGAAGCACTGAATAAGGCTCTGGAAAAAGAAAAAGATAACTGGGTGAGAGCCTATCTTTCCGAAGCAATAGGCATGATAAGATCCCGTAAAGGTTCGGAAGGTCGTAAAAAAATACTTATCGTAGATGATGATAAATTTATATCAAAATTTATTTCCAGTGTCCTGAGTTCGGAAGGATATGAAATAGGTGTGGCATATAACGGCGCAGAAGCTCTCAAAAAGGTTGAAGAGAGCAGACCTGACCTTATACTGCTTGATATTATGATGCCTGTAATGGATGGCTGGGAAACGGCAGAAAAATTAAAATTAAATCCTGAAACAAAATCTATACCTGTAATTATAGTAACAGCTAAATCTCAGGAAAAAGATGTACAGAAAGGTGAAGAACTGGGAGTTGCCTGTTATATGATAAAACCCTTTAATCCGGTTGAACTGACAAAAACCATCAGGGAAATTCTCTCAGTCTTTAAAGGGTGATCCGGTGAAATTCAGTTTTGCAGTCTATTTTTTTCTATTACTGATGTGTCTTCCATCTTTCATATACGGCCAGGAACTGGCGTCAGTAAGACCCAGAACGGATGAAGCTCATATTGCGGAAGACATATATATAAGAGAACAATCTGTAATGACCATTCATCAGGAAAGTTCCTATGACCCGGAGGTAAGAGCCCGGGCTATTGCAGATAAATTAAACTATCTATATTCAAAGGGAATTTCCACAGACAAAATATATTACAAAAAAGAAATAAAAAAGGTAGAGGAGAATGGAAAGGTAACAGAAAAACCTGCCGGTGCAAGCATCTACTGGGGTGAGGAAAAACTTATTACTATTACTGATTTGCAGGGTAAATTGAATAATTCAGGTGCTGAAGAACTGGCAGCCAGATGGGCAGGAAATCTGCAGAAAGCTTTTTCCTCTCCTCCGACACTTAAGGTATTTCCTTCACAGATTCTTCTTGTACCCGGCGAAAAAAGTGATATAAAAATCCTGGGTAACGCAACAGGTAAAATCACATGGAAAATAAACACGCAAAATATTATAGAGATAAAAGAAACAGCTATCAAAGACAGGCTGGTTGTCAGGGCTATCAATAAAGGAGACAGCACTGTAGAATTCGAAAAAGAAGGAGTTAAACTTAAGATAACTGTTTCAGTCAGGGAAAAGTGTGCCGAATTTTCTGCGCCGAATATTATTTCCGTGAGTGGTACACCATGTCAGCCTGATGTTATAAAAGATGCGGTCATAAAGGAATTGAACCGTTCTATTTCTCTGACTTCAGGAGCAAAATTATCTATAGATCCGTTTAATATTAATCCTGCTCCCCTTTCTTCGGGTAAAGAATTAAATCTTCTCGTTCCGGTCAGGATAGAAGGAGACGGTATTGTCAGTATAGAACGATTTTTACCGCTAAAAGTCAGGCATCAGGAAGAGAAATTCACAAAACCTGTTTTACTTTTTGTAAGTGACAGCCCGGAAAAAATTGTAAAAGACGGTATAATGTTTTCCCATATCCTGTCCGGCGGCTCACCTGCAAGGCTTTTATATTATCATCAGAATGGCTCCGAAAAAGAGAAATATCTTATAATAGAAGTGTTCAACCCTTATAAAACAGCATGTAAAATATGGTTTATAAGCGGTACAGGAGGACCGAACACTCAGGAGGCCTTTGTAGGCCATGTAGCAACATCCAGGTTTATGAGAAACTGTCTTTATAATGCGGGACAGTTTCTTACCATAGCACCTGAAGAGAGAGTTATTATATACATGCAGAAAATGGCCCCCAAGGAAATACTTACAGGTCTTTTCCACATCCAGTCTCCCGGATCGTCATTTCTGGAACTTACAATAAGAGCCGAGTCAAAACCTTCAGGCCAGATTACGAAAGAAATGCTTCCAAGAGACTCGGACTCCACCCATTGTAGAGGTGTTTATCCAGAACCTTTTGTGAATATAAATGAAACATACAATGTAGGAGAATCGGAAAAATCTATATACATAGGTAAGAGTCCTTTTCTTGACTCCATGGACGAAGGAGGCCCTCTTTACGGGAACTACGGAGTTTTATATGATATGACCATTAAAATAAAAAATCCCTCTTCCTCTGTAAAAGAAGTGGAAATGAGTTTTACCTCCCAGGGAGGTATAGCTCAGGGAACGTTTCTTATAGACGGTCGCATGATAGAAACTCCTATAGTCAAATCTTCGGAACATGTATCTTTAGCTACTCTGTTTCTTAAAGGTGGAGAAGAAAGAATAGTTCATGTGAATACTATTCCGCAGGGAGGCTCTCATTATCCGGTAAGACTTATGTTGAAAAGCCAGTGAAGAGTGAAAGGAGTTATTAAATGAAACTATCATATATTTGTATTTTTTTTCTGATAATCCTGTTGCCCGTATGCATACAGGCAAAAACAGATTATTTTTATACAGGTCTCAATTATGTTTATTCCGGCAATGCAACTAAAGCCCTGGAGGCATTCGATAAAGTTCTTTCAGAGGAACCGAATAATCATCAGGCCCTTTTTTACAAATCACAGATTTTAAAGGAACAGGGTAAAACAGGGAAATCTATTGCTGTACTTGAGAAAGCAGTATCTCTCCAGCCATCCAGATTATTATACCTTTACAAGCTGGCAGATCTTTATTTAATAACGGGAGAAAAAGGAAAATCAATAAATATCTGGAAAAAGATAAAAAAACTTTCTCCTGCCGATGTGACTCCCTATTACAATCTTTCTGATATTTACCACAGCCAGGGGAACATGGCGGAATCAATTTCGGAACTTGAAGAAGCTATAAAAATATTGCCCCAGGTTTCTCCGAAACTTCTCTGCCGCCTCGGCCTGTTCTATCTGGAAAAAAATGAAATAAACAAAGGAATGGACTATCTGGATAAATCGTTCCTTATGGAACCGGACAATCTGGAAACATGTCTTTCTGTAGCAGATGTTTTCTATAAATACGGAAATTTCTCCAGAGCAGCCAATTATTACAGTAAAGCCATAGGTATAGATCCTTACAGAGTAAAAGTTCACAGAAGACTTGCCTCCATATATTATTTAAGAAAAGAATTTAATAACGCCCTTGTTCATTTTGAAAAAATAGCAAAACTTCTGCCGAAGGAACCTTCATCGTATTATAATATCGGATGTATTTATTATTTAAAGGGTGATTTTGATAAAGCACGGGAACAATTTATCAAATCAGTAGAACTATCTCCGTCAAACGGGAAATATCATTATAATCTTGCCTGTATATATTTTAAACTCGGAAACTACGACAGTGCTTTAAAAGAGTTTTCTCAGGCAGTAAAACTAAGTCCTTCCTCGGAAAAATACCTTTACGGACTCGGATGTATAAGCTATTTAATGAAAGACACAGAAAATACCCTGAAAGATTTCGAATCAATGTCTGGTAATAAAACAGATCCTGACAGTTATCTTGCCAAGGGAATAACCTATAGAGATAAAGGAAGAATAGATATATCTATAGAAGATATAGAAAATCAGGAATAATTTTTTATAAAAATTTTTCTCATAATTAAAATTAGGCATAGAAATTGTAATATTTGATAATAAAATCACTTATTATATTAAAGGGGTGTTTATGTAATGACCAGATTTTTTCTATACTCTTCTGTTATTCTGCTTGTTCTTTTTATAGTTACTTCTCCAGTATTCTGTAAGGATTTCAAATTCGATTCTAACATGACCGGTGATGAATTATGGAACAGAGTAGACGGTTCCCTTTCAGGGCTTCGTGATTACACGAGTGAATTCAATGTAGATGCCAGTTCAAGAGACATCCATCTCAATGTAAAGGGGAAACTATCATGTATTCTCCCTGACAGGGTTAAATTTGTCCTGGAAGGACTGCCAAGTTTTCTCGGAGAACATAAAGAAATTATAACAGATAAATCTATACAGGAACTCATTGACAGAAAAAAGTTTTCCCACTCTATTGCAATGACGGAATTTATACAGGGAGAACCATATTATGTTATAAAAAGCACTGCCCTGGATAAAAAAGATAATCTTCAGGAAGCAAGATTCTGGATTCATGCAGTAAATTACACATCAAATAAAGTTATACTCAAATATGCATCGGGAGGTTATGTAAGGGCAGAACAGAAATTTGAAAAGATTAACGGTTATATGCTGCCTTCCTATGACGATATAAGTATTACCTTTCCGGAATGGCGTGCAAGAATGATTGTTCAGTTTTATAATTTTACAACAAATACAGGGTTAAGATTTTAGCTTATGAAGTCATTGAAAATCATTGCTACAGGCGGAGGAACTGGAGGACATATCATACCTACTCTGTCTGTAATAAATAAATTAAAGGAACTTGCAGATACGGAGATTCTCTATGTAGGTTCCGTAACAGGCATGGAAGCCAATATAGTACCGGATAATGGTATAACATTCAGAGGCATTCATTGCGGGAAATTGAGAAGATATTTTTCTCTGGAAAATTTCACCGATATGTTTAAAGTATGCGCCGGTTTTTTTCAATCATTGAATATTATAAGAAGCTTCAGACCTGATGTAATCTTTACCAAAGGCGGATATGTAACAGTGCCGGTAGGGCTGGCAGGCGGAATTCTCGGCATTCCTGTCATAGCCCATGAATCCGATACGGTAATAGGTCTTTCCAATAAAATTCTCCTGAGATTTCTGAAAGGCATATCACTGGGTTTTCCGGAAGACAATTATCCGGCAGAGGTTCAAAAAAAAGGGAAGTATACGGGAAGTCCCATAAACCCGGCTGTTATGAAAATCGCTTTTACTGAAAAAAGTGAAGGAGTAAAACATTTCGGATTGGCCCCTGCCATACCGGTTCTTTTCGTCACAGGAGGAAGCCAGGGTGCAAGAGCAATAAATAATGCCATAAAAGGTATATTACCTGCTCTTCTTCCCTCTGTTCAGGTTCTTCATCAATCAGGAGAGCTGGATTATCCTTCTCTCTGCGAGATGCAGGAGACATTACCGGAAAATCTGAAAAAAAATTACAAATTATTTTCCTTTATTACAGATGATATGCCCCTGGCTTTACAGAGTGCCGATCTTGTTCTTACAAGAGGTGGCGCCAATACTCTGAGTGAACTCATGGTATTAAAAAAGCCGTCCCTCATCATACCACTTCCCAAAGCAGCCAATAATCATCAGATGAAAAATGCAAGAGTCATTGAGCAGCACGGTGCCGGTATTATAATAGAACAGTCCCTTATGACAGAAGACCTCCTTTTAAATACCATTAAAGGTCTGATTACAGACAGAGAAAAACTGAAAAACATGTCCGACAAAGCTGCTTCTCTGGCAAAGCCTGATGCAGCAGAACTAATAGCAAAAACCATTTTATCGGTTGCTCGTAACGCATAACGCGTAACACGTGATGCGAGGATATCAATCGTTCTAATAATTTGTCTGCCTGACAGGTTCTTACGAAGAAAAATAATTTGCCCTTATTTAATTTGTTTTACAGACAATAAATTAGCCCTTATTTAATTTTTAATTCTATATAAAAAACTAATTTTTCTTCTCCAGAGCCCGCCAGGCAGAAGCTTTTTACGGATAACATTTTACCTGTAACGGTACTTAGCACATTTCATAATTTCAATTCCAGGAAAGATTGTTCGTAAAAGCCGTATTCGGGATGATATTTACTTATGACCTTTATTTCCGTAAAGCCTGCCTTTAAAGCAGTTTTATAGGCTCTTTCATTGAATTTATAAACTACTCCGTAGAGTCTTTTTACTCCTCTGGCTTCAAATAGATAATTTATAAAAAGTTTCAGTGCTTCAGTGCCATATCCCTTTCCCCGGCAGTCATGAGAACCGATTATTATGCCCACTTCTCCCGAACTTATATCCTGGGAGTCTGGGAAAAAACCTGTTGCACCTATATGATTTTCCTGAGTATAAATTGACAGAACAAGTTTGTCTCTGTTAAATTCATCCGTATGAGAAATGGTGTCCCATTCCGTTATATCATAGTCAGGAATTTTGTAGCCTTCATGAAGAAGTCCTTCAAGATAACAGACTTCTTTATCTTTTTTCCACAATAATTCCCTTACCAGGTCTTCTTTAACTCTTTCTCTGAGTTCCAGAGTATTTCCTCTGATTACACATGTATTCTCTCTCATTTTTTTCATCTCCCTCTCTCATATTTAGTAAAAAGTGAGTAGTAAAAAATGAAAATTAAGTAAAATCTGTTTTGCATTTACACTTTTCACTTTAACAGCCATGACCGGGTGTTCAAAACGAAGTATGAGAACTATCCTCTCTTCACACCTCACTCTTCACGATTCTCATAATCTACTGTTTCATTCCTGATCCAGTCAAGATAACTCTCAGAACCTTCAAGTATCGGTAAAGCTATTATCTCCGGCACAGTATAACTGTGAAGGGATTTGACTTTCTCCTGAAGAGCCGGGAAAAGCTCTTTCTTTGTTTTTATAATAAGTAAACATTCCTGATCTTCACAGATTTTTTCCTGCCATGTATAAACAGAAGTTATGGAAGGAACAATATTTGCACAGGCAGCAAGTTTATTTTCCACAAGAGAATAAGATATTTTCTTTGCTTCTTCCATAGATGAAACTGTTACATATGTTACTATAAAATCTGTCATAATTTTATTCCCCCTATATTTTAAGTCATCGCCGCCAATCATTGGTCACTGATAAATGCTCACTGTTTACTGATAATGCCGGTCAATGGGAAAAACATGTAGCGCCTATAAATTCTCTTAAAATAGAATTTGCCGGGATCATGTCCGTTCCTATAGGTAAAAAATTTCCTGTAAAACTCAAAATTCTCTTTGCTTCCGCATATTCGGGAAGAGATTTGGGAATTTCCAGAAGAAGGGGTTCTACAAATGCTTTAAGCACACCCAGTTCATATATGAGAACAGAATTAAACATAATATGGGCTTCTTCCTGGAAAGGAAATATAAAACGCTCTTCTCCCCTTCTTACCATAGGCCAGTTGTGTATTGTCTGAAAAGCACTGTAATTTCTGAACTGACTGTCTCTTACAATACGTCTTATTATTCTGTTGTCCGTAGTGGGAATTCTGTTATGATTATCCAGATTGAGCTGTGTGAGAGGGCTGACATATATTTTATATTTATTATCAGGGTGAATAGATTCGCTCATAAGAGGATTTAAGCCATGAATTCCCTCCACTATAAGTATGCTATTCGGAGGCACGTTCATTTCTTTAGTATCGGCACTGCGCTGCCCCTTTTTAAAATCAAATCTGGGTCTCAACACCTTTTCTCCTGCAAGGAGTCTTTCAAGATGATCATTAAAAAGGTGTAAATCTATGGCATTTATATGGTCAAGATCAGGTTTTCCCTGTTCATCTTTCGGAGTTTTATCATTATCAAGATAATAATCATCAAGAGAAATGGCAACCGGTTTAAGGCCGTTAACCTTGAGCTGAACCATCAATCTCTGGGCAAAGGTAGTTTTGCCCGAAGAAGAAGGCCCTGCTATAAGAATTACCTTTATCCTGTCTCTGTTATTTTTTATCTGATCCGCAATAGCTGCAATCTTTTTTTCATGGAGTGCTTCCGCTATAAGGATAAGATCATTGATTTCTCCCTTCATAATGATGGAATTCAGAGACGACACATCAAAGACTTCCAGAATTTCCCCCCACCGCCTGTATTCTTTATAAATACTGGCATGCTGGAACTGCGGTTCAAAAACCGGTATTTTATCGGGGCTGTAATGATTTGGATAACGAAGAATCAATCCGGGAGGACAGAGTATCAATTCAAAATTATCCACTACCCCCGTGCAGGGAGGAAGGCGTCCGAAGAAGTAATCGGGATAATCATCACAGAAATAGAGTCTTATGTAATTTTTTTTACGAAATTTGATAAGAGCCACCTTATCCATTTTATTCATTTTTTCAAAAATTTCCGAAGCTTCTTCTTTCTTTATGACTTTTCCCGTAAAAGGGATATCTTTTTTAATGATTTCATTCATCTTTGCCGTAAGTGCTGCAAGATCAGAGCTTTTCATCGGTATTCTACTATCCCATCTGCAGTGAAGTCCTTTAGACAGAGAGTGGACTATTTTCAGATGCCTGTCAGGAAACAGTTCATGATTGGCTTTTGCCAGAACCATAGATAAACCTCTCACATAAATCTTTGATCCATCGGGATGGGTAATATCTACAAAACTGACATTACAATCCTTATCAGGCATTTCCCAGAGATCTCTTATGCTGTTATCCACAAGAGCTCCAAGAAATTGTCTGCTCGGACACGGGAAAGATTGTTTTGCTATATCCAGAAGGGTTGTATTTTTTTTCACTTCAATTATTCTATCGTCAGAGAGGGTAATCTTATAAGTTTCCTCCATAGAACCAGTTCCTTTCTAAATATAAAATTTTTCATGACAATTAGGACACTCAAGAAGAGACGATTTTTGTTCCGTAGAAAATAACGGAATCCAGTATAATGTAAAATATTTTTTCGGTATTACCTCAAAGAAAACTCCCTCTCTCAGGCATGCAGGACAGGTTTTATTTACCATCATACCTCCCTGTTTTCTTTCATATTTCCACTTACTGCCCCAGATAATAAAAAACATATTATTTCAGCTTCTTTCCAGATATTGCAGGAGACAGAATTTTTCTATATTCTGTCTCCCCTGCTCTCTTATCTGTAATATATTATAACAAAAAGCTTTATTTCTGTATACGGGAAGAAGGCGAAATTATGTTAATTTACTATCTTACCTGCCAGGTGATGTATAGTGTATTTCATAACTTATTAGAATTTAAGTCGTCGTGACGCGTAACGCGTGACGCGTGACGGGTTTAATCCCTGCGCATCACGCATTACGCGTCACGCATTACGAGGTCATTATTTATGGATAGTTATGAAACT
>JAKPQU010000522.1 GCA_029555925.1 Bacillota bacterium | reverse complement strand
TGTCAGGCAGAAGCTGATAAATGGTTACTAATTTACCTATAGCGGTACTTAGAACCTACCCAAAAGTAATATTTATTTTTACAGGTTCTGGAGAAAAATAAATTCGGTATCGTTTAAAATCAGGTTCCGGATTTTAGGTTTTAATCTTTCTAACTCAACACCTAACCTAAAAATTGAAGAGACTATTTCTTTACAGACCCTTATGTTCAGTTCAGTAAGAAAATTTCTTTCCCTTCACCCTTCACTCTTCACCCTTCAATTTTTTTAATTTTCTTATAAATTTTCTTTCCTTTCTGTCGATATTACATTTATTAACATATTATTTAAATTTAGGAGGTATAAACTTATGAATTTTAACTGGGATGAACTGACTATAAAAACAAAGTTAATATTATCCCTTGGTCTTGGAGGTCTGGTTTTATTTTTAATTATGATAAGTGTAATAATTTTTATTACAGGTACCCAGGAAAAAGAACTGGCCTATTCGCAGGCAATGGAAACAACGAAGAAATATGCAGGTGACGTAAATGCAGAAATGACCGGCTATAAAACAATTGCTACAACCCTTGCCGCAACTCTCGATACCTACAAGGTCTCCTCTGCAAACAGGGATGAAATAAGTGAAACCTTGAGAAATATCCTTGAAAAAAATCCTCTTTTACTTGGTACCTATGTAGGTTTTGAACCCGGTGCTTTTGACGGAAAAGATGGTTCTTATATTAATAAAAAAGGGCATGATAAAACAGGGCGTTTTATTCCTTACTGGAATAAATTGACCGGTAATATAACTCTCGATCCACTTATAGATTACGATGTTCCCGGTGCGGGAGATTATTATCAGTTGCCAAAGAAAACAGGAAAGGAAAAGGTTATTGAACCTTATCTGTATCAGGGGATTCTGCTGATGAGCTATGTCTCTCCCGTAATGAGACAGGGACAGTTTGTAGGCATTGCAGGTGTTGATGTAGGTCTTGCTCATATGGATGAGGTAATAAGTAAGATTAAATTGTTTGATACAGGTAACTGTATCCTTATAAGCAACACAGGTATTATAGTGTCTGCCAGCGATAAAAGTTTTATAGGTAAACAGACACTTTATGATGTGGCAGATAAATTTAATGCTCCAGCACTGAAAGATATAGCCGGTAATTTGAAACAGGGCAAAGAAGGGTATAAAGAACTTTATTATCCTGTTACCGGGAAAAAGTCCGTATTGTTTTATACACCTGTAAAGACAGGCGGATTTGGTCTTATAAGTATTGTACCGGAAAGTGAGATATTTGCAGGTATAAATCGTTTGAAATTTATATTGATTTTTATAGGCTTTATTGCAATAGCTATTCTTATAGTGTTCTCTATAACCTTTTCCCGCACTATTGCCTTAATACTTGATGATGTTATAGGTGAAACAAAAAAATTAACCGATGCTGCAATAGAAGGTAAACTGGATGTGAGAGGTGACCCTGAAAAGATTAATTTTGAATTCAGACCAATAATCGAAGGGGTAAATCACCTTCTTGATTCACTTATAGCTCCTTTGAATGTAGCTGCTGAATATGTTGATAGAATTTCCAAAGGTGACATTCCTCCTAAAATTACAGATACGTACTGTGGAGATTTTAATGAGATTAAGAATAATTTAAATACCTGTATAGATGCAATAGAGATACTTCTTGGAGATGTAAATAAACTTGCTTCCGGTGCCATAGAAGGTAAATTTGATACCAGAGCAGATGCGTCCAAACATCAGGGACATTTCTGCGAGGTGGTAAAAGGTATTAACGGCACTCTCGATACAGTTGTGGACAGGGTATTCTGGTATGAACAACTGCTTGATGCCATACCATTTCCTCTCTCTGTGACAGATATGGATATGAACTGGACTTTTATAAATAAACCTGTGGAAAATTTCCTTGGTGTAAAGAGAAAAGATATTCTGGGAAAACATTGCAGTAACTGGAATGCAAACATATGCAGGACAGAAAATTGCGGTATTGCAGGACTCAGAAGAAACAAGCTTCAAACGGTTTTTGAACAGAAGGGCATGAATTTCCAGGTAGATACGTCTTATATACATAATGCAAGAGGAGAAAAGGTAGGACATATAGAGGTAGTTCAGGATATAACAGCAAGGGAAAAAGTTTCCGAATATCAGAAGATTGAAGTAGAACGCCTGGCAGGTAATCTTGATCTCCTTGCAAGAGGAGATTTTAATCTTTGTACGGAGGTGTCGTCAGGAAATCAATATACAGAAAAAGAAAAAGAAAATTTCCTCAAAATTAATGAAAATCTTTTAAAGGTAAAACATGCTGTCAGTGCTCTTGTTTCAGATATAAATATATTATCCGGCGCAACACTTGATGGTAAACTGGATGTCCGTGCCGATGCCTCCAGACATATGGGAGACTACAGTAAAGTTATACTTGGAGTAAATGACATATTGGATGCAATAATAGATCCCCTTAATATGGCGGCCAGTTATATAGATCTTATAAGCAAAGGAGATATGCCTGAAAAGATTACCGCAGAATATAAAGGTGACTTCAATGTAATTAAAAATAACCTGAATGAACTTATTAATTCATTTAATTATATAACCACTATTTCAGAACAGATTGCAGAAGGCAATCTTCTTGTAAGTGTTCAGGAACGTTCTGAAAATGACAGACTTATGGCGGCATTAAAACAGATGGTCGCTTCTCTCCAGGACGTAGTTATAAAAGTTAAACTGGCAGCAGATAATGTGGCGTCAGGAAGTCAGCAGATGACGTCCAGTTCGGAACAGATTTCCCAGGGTGCTACAGAACAATCTGCTTCTGCAGAAGAGGTTTCTTCATCTATGGAAGAAATGACTGCAAATATAAAACAGAATGCAGATAATGCCAATCAGACCCAGAAGATTGCTGTTAAAGCAGCGGAAGATGCAAAAGAAGGCGGAGATGCTGTGTCCGAGACAGTTGTTGCAATGAAGGAAATAGCAGGGAAGATATCCATTATAGAAGAGATCGCCCGTCAGACAAATATGTTAGCCCTTAATGCCGCTATTGAAGCAGCAAGAGCAGGTGAACATGGAAAAGGCTTTGCTGTTGTTGCTTCAGAAGTGAGAAGTCTTGCCGAGAGAAGTCAGATGGCAGCACAGGAAATAAGCAAGCTGTCTACTGTAAGTGTAGAAGTGGCAGAACGGGCCGGAGAGATGTTAACCCGGATGGTGCCGGCCATACAGAAAACGGCGGATCTTGTTCGTGAGATAAGTTCTGCCAGTAATGAACAGAATGTGGGAGCCGAACAGATTAATATGGCAATACATCAGTTAGATCAGGTAATACAGCATAATGCCGGTGCTTCCGAACAGATGTCTGCCACATCGGAAGAACTTTTGTCTCAGGCAGAACAACTTCAGGAACTTATAAGCTTTTTCAATGTAGAAGAACAAATTTCGGACAGGAAAGGTGGAAAGACAGATCGCAGAAAAAAAGACGACAGGATTTTTACAGCCCATGCTAAAAAAGTAAAAGAACCAGCCAATGTGAAATCACTTGGGAAAGGGGTCATGCTCAGCCTTACGGCAAAAGACAGTGAGGATGACGAATATATGAAGTTTTGATGTTTCTTTAAGAACAGGACATAAAGCAATTGTGTCCTGATTGTGTTAAAATATGTGACATTTTTTAAGTGTGCCAACACGTTTGTGTGACAATGTTACATGTTTTTTGACCGGTTTAAATCTTTTAAATGTGACTGTTTTATTTTTTTCCAGTAATATGACTCTTTTTATTCTCTCTATAATAGTTATGAACATATATATGGCACATATACTGCTTAATAATTATATGTAATATCTTTTAGAGAAAGAAAGAAAGAGGCATATGATTATGGATGAAATAAAGATTGAACCAAAATTTTGCCCTTTTATAAATGATAATTATGAAGAATGTTACTGTAATGATTTAAAGAGTCAGAATATTGAAACTGTAATATATTACTGCGGGAAAAACTACAAATTATGTAATATATATAACCATATATGCCAGAAAAAGAAAATAGAAGAGAAAGGCTGTGAAAACTGTGAACAATCTTGATATATTTACGAATACATTTAAAGAGGAAGCCTATGAACTTCTGTCCGAACTTGAGCAGTCACTCCTTATACTGGAGGAGGAACCGGAGAATTCAGATCTTATAGCCCGTATTTTTCGTGCCATGCATACCCTTAAAGGTTCGGGGAATATGTTCGGTTTTGTCAATATAGGCAGGTTTACTCATGATATAGAAACTGTGTTCGACAGGGTTCGAGACGGGAAAATTTCCGTCACGAGAGAGCTTATAGATCTTACCCTTTCTGCCTGTGATCAGATAAGAACTATGCTCGAAGATAAAGAACCTAATATCCCTAAAGATAATGATAAATGTATAGAAATTTCGTCTGAGTTCAAAACGTTTCTCCCCGAAGAGGACAGTAAGGTAAAAGAAGCATCGGATAAGATTTCCGACAGAAAAAAACATAAACATGTTACTTACAGAATCAGCTTTCAGCCGGGACAGGATATTTTTAATTATGGTACAAATCCCATTTATTTACTGGATGAACTCTATGAGATGGGTCAGTGTACCGTTACGGCAAAAAGAGGACTTATTCCTGACCTTGAAGATTATAATCCCGAAGCCTGTTATACCGGCTGGGATATAGTTTTGAATACAGACAAAGATATAAATTCCATAAAAGATGTTTTTATCTTTATAGAAGATGATTCGGAAATTAATATTCAGATTTCAGAGGAAGAAGAACCAGAGCTTTTGGAACCGGTTAAAGTTCAGGATATAGAAGATAATAAAGATGGCAGTCACATAGAAATACAGGAAGAAAAGAAAAAAGGAGATATACCTTCTGATGTTTCTCCGGAAAAAATAAAGGATGGCCCTGCAAAGCGTCACGACGAAGGAGTTACAAGCATCCGTGTGCCATCGGAAAAACTGGATAAACTGGTAAATCTTGTAGGAGAGATCGTTATAAATCAGGCACAGGTTTTTCAGGCAGTAAGTGATATACAGGATCTGGCACTGAGGGCATCTGTAAAGAAAATGGAAAATCTGATTGTAGACCTTCGTAATATGACACTCAATATAAGAATGGTTCCTATTGGTACAATTTTCGGTAAATTCCGTCGCCTCGTAAGAGATCTGTCAAAAGACCTGGGAAAAGAAGTGGAATTGATAACAGAAGGAGATGAAACTGAATTAGATAAAACAGTCATAGAAAGACTCCAGGATCCGCTTGTTCATCTTATAAGAAATTCTATGGATCATGGTATAGAAGAACCGGCAGAAAGAAAGAGAAAAGGGAAGCCCGGAAATGGCAAAATTTATTTGAGAGCCATCCATTCTGGAGCAGAGGTGTTTATAAAAATAAGCGATGACGGGAAAGGTCTTCGGAAAGAACCCATTTATGCGAAAGCTCTCAGCAAAGGGCTTATTACTCCGGGAAAAGAAATGTCTGAAAGTGAAATATATAATTTAATATTTCTTCCCGGTTTTTCCACTGCAACACAGGTAACTGATGTGTCAGGCAGAGGCGTCGGTATGGACGTGGTTAAGAAAACAATAGATGCTCTCGGAGGAGCGATAGAAATAGAGAGTAAAGAAGATTTCGGCACGGACATTACGTTAAAACTTCCACTCACTCTTGCCATAATAGAAGGGCTTGTGGCAAGTATAGATGATGATTATTTTGTATTTCCTCTTTCTGCCGTAGAAAGAAATGTGGAACTTACTGCTACCGATATAGAGAGAGCCCATGGCAGACATATAGTAAAGGTAAGAGATCAGATAATTCCTTATATTAAACTCCGGGAAACCTTCAATATAAAACCAAATGATGCTATTAAAAGGGAACAGATAGTTATAACACGTATGAATGAACATAAAGTCGGTTTTGTAGTTGATAAGGTTATAGGCACTCAACAGACGGTAATAAAATCTTTAAACAGGGTTTTCCAGAAGGTGAAACTCTTTTCGGGGGCTACAATACTCGGGAACGGACGTGTCGCCCTCATACTGGATGTTATTCAACTGATAAAAGACGGAGAAATGCAAAATCTTTTATATGATAAAAGAAAATGTTAAAAAAAGGAGGGAGAAACCCTGTTTTTCTTTATAAAAAGAAATCAGGGGAACATTTATGAAGATAATTGATAAAATAAGTATCAGGTGGAAACTGATGTTCTTTGTTGTGCTGGCCGTAGTGCCACTCATAATACTCGGTTTTTTCAGTTATAATACTGCAAAAAAAGAAACATTGAAACAGATTGAAGCCAATCTGAAACAGCAGGGACTCGTTATTTCAGAGGAAATCAGAAATGTATATGATTTGCTTCAGAATAATTTGAACAATAATTTAACAGTAGCAGAGCATACAATCTTTACTTCCAGACCGGAAATGGACGAAAGTACTTTTATAGATCTTAATGCGATAAACCAGGACGATAAATCTGCGAGGAAAATCTCCATACCTTCCATGAAGATGAATGGCAGAAATATTGCCTACAACTATGAAGGAGTGGATAAAGTACAGAAAATGCTGGGTGTGACATGTACCATATTTCAGGTCATACCGGAAGGTTTATTGAGAATATCTACCAATGTGAAAAAAGACGGCGTGAGAGCTGTCGGAACATATATACCTGCTTCTTCCCAGGTATATGAAACTGTTATGAGAGGAGAAACTTTTCGTGGCAGGGCAATGGTAGTTGGAAAATGGTATCTTACTGCCTATGAGCCGATAAAGGATAACAGGGGCAATATTATAGGAGCCTTATATGTGGGTATGGATGAAAAATTATGCCAGAAGCCTTTACTGGATAGTATTTCAAAACTGGTTATAGGGAAAACGGGATATGTTTTTATTCTGGATGGAAGTGAAGGAAAAAATAAAGGAGATTACATTTTATCTGCCGGAAGAACAAGAGACGGAGAAAATATATGGAATGCCGAAGATTCTTCGGGAAATTTATTTATTCAGGATATGATAAATAATACAGTAAGGTTAAAAGAGGGAGATTCTTATCTTATGTATTATCCCTGGATCAATAAAGGTGAGAAAAAGGCAAGAATGAAGGTTGCAGGCTGTGTATATTTCCCGGAATGGAAGTGGGTTATAGGCTGCAGTGCCTATCATGAAGAATTCCTGGATGGATTGAATAATATAAAAAAGATGGCTTTTTTAATATCCATTTTTGCCATAGTACTTACACTCTTTTTCGGCCTGTTTATTGTTCAGAACATAACAGGTATCATTAAAAGTTTACAGAATGAGACTGAAAAATTGATTAAAGCTACAACTGCCGGAAAGCTGGATGTTAGAGGTGAACCGGAACATATTAATTTTGAATTCAGACCTATCATAGAAGGTATAAACGGCCTTCTGGATGCAGTTATTAAACCACTGAATGTAGCTGCCGAATATATTGACAGGATTTCAAAAGGAGATGTTCCTCCTAAGATTACCGACCACTATCAGGGAGATTTTAATGAGATTAAAAATAATATAAATCATCTTATAGAAGCCCTTACCGATATAACCGATATAGCAGTAAATATTTCAAAGGGCAATCTGAATGTTACCGTAAGAGAAAGGTCTGCTCAGGATAAGCTTATGATTTCACTAAAAGGTATGGTTTCATACCTTACTGATTTGATAACTGAAGTAAATAAACTTACTGTAGCCGCGACAGAAGGGAAACTGGATATCAGGGGAGACCTGTCACGATTTGACGGAGATTTCAGGAAAATTCTGAAAGGCATAAATGAAACCCTTGATGCAGTGGTAGGCCCTCTGAATGTGTCTGCTGAATATGTTGACAGGATAAGTAAAGGTGACATACCTCCCAGGATTACCGATACGTACAGAGGCGATTTCAATGAGATCAAAAATAATCTGAATACATGTATAGATGCCATAAATGCTATGATGAACGATATTAATATGCTTGTTCATGCAATGATGATAGGGAAGCTTGACGTGAGGGCAGATTCTATAAAACATCAGGGAGATTTCAAGAAGATTGTTGAAGGTATTAACAGAACTTTGAATACTCTCGTAGGATATCTGGACTCCATGCCTTCTCCTATGATGACTATGGATAAAGAGATGAGTGTCCGGTATATAAATCAGACTGCAGCAAGTCTGCTCAGGCAGAATAAAACACAGCTTACCGGTTCAAAATGTTATGATCTCTTCAGAACTTCTGACTGTAGATCCTCTAAATGTGCCTGCACAAGAGCCCTGCAGGAGGGAAGGTCGGTAACTGCTGAAACAGATGCCCATCCTTCAGGAATGGATATGGACATATCTTACACTGGCATTCCTATCAGAGATGAACAGGGCAAGATCATAGGTGTTACAGAATTCGTATCAGATCTGACAGAAATAAAGAAAGCAGAGAAAGTTGCTAAAAAAATAAGGGAATATCAGGAAAATGAAGTGATGAAGGTCATTGATACACTGAGTAATCTGTCATGCGGTCATATGGATTTAAAACTGGAAGTTGAGAAAGGTGACACTGATACGGCAATGGCAGAGGAAATGTTCTCAAATATAGCTACATCTATAGAGCAATCCATAAATGCCATAAAAGCTCTCGTAACAGATGTAAATATGCTGTCATCTTCGGCAGTAAAGGGAAAACTCGATACAAGGGCAGATGTGACAAAACATCAGGGTGATTACAGGAAAATCGTTCAGGGTGTAAATGATACACTTGATGCAGTCATAGGTCCTCTGAATATAGCTGCAGAATATATTGACAGAATAAGCAAGGGAGATATTCCGCCTGTCATTATGGAACATTACAGCGGAGATTTCAATGAATTAAAGAATAACCTGAATGACTGCATAGACGCGTTCAATAACATTACTGCCATTGCAGAAGAGATTGCATCTGGTAATCTTCTGGTAAATGTTACGGAACGATCGGGTAATGACAGACTTATGATTGCTTTAAAACAGATGGTTGTTTCCCTGAAGGAAGTAGTTACAAATGTCAAACTGTCAGCAAATAATGTGGCTACAGGCAGTCATGAACTGACTTCAAGTGCGGAACAGATTTCCCAGGGAGCTACGGAACAGTCTGCTTCTGCAGAAGAAGTTTCGTCATCTATGGAAGAAATGACTGCAAATATAAAGCAGAATGCAGATAATGCAGGCCAGACCCAGAAGATTGCAATTAAAGCCGCTGCAGATGCCAAAGAAGGGGGACAGGCAGTAGCTGAAACAGTCAATGCCATGAAAGAAATAGCAGGAAAGATTTCCATTATAGAAGAGATTGCAAGGCAGACAAATATGCTGGCTCTCAATGCTGCTATTGAAGCTGCAAGAGCAGGTGAACATGGCAAGGGATTCGCTGTCGTTGCTTCCGAAGTAAGGAGTCTTGCAGAAAGGAGTCAGATGGCAGCACAGGAAATAGGCAAATTATCTGTTGCAAGTGTGGAAGTGGCAGAAAAAGCGGGAGCAATGCTGACTCAGATGGTACCTGCCATACAGAAGACTGCAGATTTGGTACAGGAAATAAGCGCTGCCAGTAACGAACAGAATGTGGGAGCCGAGCAGATAAATATGGCAGTACAGCAACTGGACCAGGTAATACAGCAGAATGCCGGCGCTTCCGAAGAAATGTCCGCCACGGCAGAAGAGCTTTTGAGTCAGGCAGAACAATTAAAAGAACTTATAACCTTTTTCAAATTAGATGATGACAGTGCCGGTAAGAAGGTCTATAGCGGTGTGAAAAGCCAGGGGAAAAAGCAGCATAAGGTCAAGGAAAAACCTGTTATACAGGAAGGTGTAAAAGAACCAAAGGTTATTACTACATCAGGAAAAGGTGTATTGTTAAGTCTTACGGCGAAGGACGATGAAGATGATGAGTATGTAAGATTTTAAATGAGTGACTGTTGAGTGGTGAGCAGTGAATTGATGATTACTTACCACTCACTTACTGACCTGCGCATAAGCATTTATAGTGTATTTTATAACTT
>JAKPQU010000511.1 GCA_029555925.1 Bacillota bacterium | reverse complement strand
AAGTTATGAAATACACTATATAGAGATTTACAGACAGTTCTGGTAAAAATTATATAAATTATGTTCATAGAGTGAAACTTTTTATAAAGTTCTGTGATTGTATTATTATATAGAGTTTTTGATATCGTTAGCAGGTAGATTATTCATGGAAGGACTTACATAAAGTTTTTTTGAAGTAATATTAATTCTATAATATATAAAACCAATTGCAAAGTGTCATAAAATATGTTATAATTCATTATGTACCAAGGATTCTACAGAAAATAAATCACTGTATAATCGGAGTAAGTTCTGTTGAGATTATAAAGTCGTATGTCTTTGAGGAATTTGTTTATGAGGGGAAAACCTCCTGTAAGTGGATTGAGTCTTGCTGAGATTATGGTTTCTATATGTCTTTTAAGTGTTATAGTACTCAGCATAGTAACTATTTTCCCTTCCAGCATAGAAGCTTTAAAGACAAGCAAAAATACGTCGATAGCTTATAATATTGCAAGTAAACATCTGGAATTATATAAAAGTAGTTTTTATATGGTACCTGATGTGGAGACTATGGGTAATGTAGAACTTACGGCAGAGAATCATTCTTCCGTGGATTATGCGATTAATATAGAAAATACTACCTTTACACCTGTAGTTATGGTAAAAAAAGTAAAGCTTGACGATGGGAAATTTGCAGATCCGAAACAGATACTAGAGGTCATTGTAACAGTGAAATGGAAACAATCAAGCGGTATAAAAAAAGTTGTAACAAGTTCTTACGTATATAATAAAGTATATCTTCCTATGAATGTTCCTGTATATTAAAAGGAGCCGTTATGAATGATAACAGAGGACATACGTTAATAGAAATAATGGTAGCAGTTGCCATCTGTGGTTTTCTGCTATCAGCTCTTTTCAGCGTATTTATTCCTGGCCTTAAACTGTTTATGATTGGACGAACCAGAGCGGAGGTTCAGAGTGAAGTTCTGGTATCCCTCAGAAGGATGAGAGTGGAATTAAGCAGTTCATCCAACAGTTCCGTTACTATAAACAGTGCAGAAATATATGATGCGAGTGGAACTCCTCATGCAATCAGTTTTTTATCCCCTTATAAGGATTCAGGAAGCGCAAGAACTATCGCCCTTGATGATGATAGCTGTACCACTCCGATATGGCAGAAATATGTCATATATTATTTTGATAAAACATCAGGAGAACTAAGAAGAAAAGAAAAGATCTATGATAAAGTCACAGGCGATGCAAGAAAAGTTCCTTTTCCTCTCTCACACACAGAATTATTTAATTTATGCAGTGATAATAATATTAAATATACTGTTATTGCCAGGTATATACATACTATAGGAATTTACAGAACCAGTCCTTCTCTTATAAAAGTAGAAATCTGTGCAAGAAAAAAAGGGACTTCTTTTACCGGGGCCGGTAATGAAGAGATGAAATCTTTTATAGAAATTTATCCCCATAATACACTTGGTATATAATAATGGTGACCGGTAGCGTATAAGACATAATAATATGTAAAGGAGAATGAAATATGAAAA
>JAKPQU010000509.1 GCA_029555925.1 Bacillota bacterium | reverse complement strand
GAAAAATTCGTTTTTTCTATAGTATTAGAAATTAAATAAGGGCTAATTTATTGTCTGTAAAACAAATTAAATAAGGCAAATTATTTTTCTTCGTAAGAGCCTGTCAGGCAGAAGCTGATAAATGGTTACTAATTTACCTGTAGCGGTATTTAGTGACTTTATAGTTAAACAGGTTCCGGGTTTTTGGTTTTAGGATTTAATCTTCCTATCCCAACACCTGACACCTAAAAATTGAATATATTATTCTTTTACAGTTTTAAAAACCTGCAAAAGTATAGCAATAATAAATATTTAAGGAGACATAGAGAGAAAATGAGTTCTGATTTTTCAAGTAAAAATATAACCGGCGAAGATATAGATGACATCTATTCATTGATCAAAGAAAAGGGGCCCGTCTTTTTTGACTATCTAGTCAATTATGTCTTTAAAAAAAGAGACGAAGAAATCAACTTGAGATTGATAGAACAGCAATTACAGGGAAAGCTTGAAGGTGATAAAAGATTTACAGGCTGCAGTGATTACTACTGGTGCCTGTCTGAATTAATTCCCGATAAAGAACTGGTTTCCGATAAAGAACTGGAGAGGGTTGAATTTTTTATTACCAACTCAAAAAATTCTGTTACCATTGAGCAGATAGCAGGGTATCTTAGGAAAAGTGACGATAAGCTTTTTAAAGACTGTCTCACTTACAAACTTCATCAGAATGAAAAATTTTTGCTTGTAGATACAGATCTATGGAATCTCAGAAAAGAAATAAACAAAAAGGTTTTCAGAAAGCCCCAGGAAATGCCGGAACCGTCTCCTCCGCCAGAGCCTGCTTCTATAGTTGAACTGGCTCTTGTTATGGATAATATTCTCCGTGATGTTGAAGAAGTAAACGAAATGAAAGAGAATCAGAAACTACAGGTATGTAAACCTGCACCTATTCGTTACTCCTTGTTTGATACCGATATAAGCGGAGGCTGTATGAAAATACTGCCCTGTATGAGGCATTATTTTCCGGACCATCCCATGATAATTGAAATAAAAGTCTGCGGAAGGCTTAAAGAATATACAGCATATATAAATAACAGAACAGGTTACCTGAGAGGCCTGGAAGAATGGTTCAAAGAAATGTCTCTCTTCAAGGAAGATGTTATACTTATTATACCTCTGGATCAGGCAAAAAAGGTTTACAGATTCTTTACACGTAATGAAAAAAACCCCTATCCGAATGAAAGCTGGAGGATAAAACAACTTCAAAATTTAAAGAACTTTTATCAAAAATCTTCTCTGTCCCTTACAAACCTGGTTCTACAGGTAGCAAGAGCTTTTCAGGATGTATCGGTTCATTTTGACAGTATTTATGATGAAATCAATGCCATATGCCCTGTAAGCAGAGAACTTGTATCTATTATTCTGGAAAAACTGCCATTCTGCCAGCCAGGTAATAAAGATTTCTGGACTTTTGATGATAATAAATTTAATAAATTTTTAATTTTGGGATTTATCAATCTGACAAAAGAACTGTCTTCTGATGCAAAAAACAAAGTAGCTCTTGACACGGCATCTCTGGATGACAATGAAAAAACCCTGAAAAAGAATCTTAAAATAAAAGAAGAAAAAATAAAGGATCTGGAAGCACTGGTAGATGCAAAAGACAAACTTCTAGAAATGAAAAAGAATGAGGCAGAAGACGCTCTGGCAAAAATGACTGCTTTTGAAAAACTTGCAGAAATAAGGGTTCAACAGATTAACACGCTTACCAGTAATGTAGAAGAACTCGAAAGTAAATTAAAAGAAACGAAACAGCAGATGGAAGACAGTAAAAAATCATCTATGGAAGGAACATCTCTTGAAATCAAACAATTAAAGAAGAAGCTTTTTTCTATGCAGGAACTGTTTCTGAATAAAAAGAAACTCTTTATTCAACTGGAAAAAGAAAAGAAAGAACTGGAAAAAGCCCTCTTGGAAATGGATAAAATCACCTCCGGTCTGGAAAAAGAAAAAATAGATCTTTTAAAACAGATAGAAACAATAAAAAAAGAAACAGAAGAAGAGAAAAAGAAAGCAGGGATGGATGAAGGGAAACTGAATGAACAGCAGAGTAAAATAGATGAATTTAATAAGACGCTGGAAACACAGAATATAATTATAGAAGAACATAAGAAAAAACTGGAAGAACAGGAAAAATCTCTCGAAGAATCCAGGAAAAAACTGGAAGAACAGTCACAAAAAATCAGCGAACAGGAAGATAGAATAAACCTTCAGGAACAGAGAATAACAGAGCAGGATGACGAAATCCAGGCTAAAAACCAGGAAATAGAACAGTTAAAAACAGATAATGCTGTTCCTTCCGGGCAGGAAAGCCCTGCTGAAACAACTGATAAGCAGAGAGAATATGAATTAAAAATCCAGGAAAAAGAAGTGCAGCTTCAGGAAATAGAAAGTAAAGTTGAAAAACTTGAAAAGATAAAGCTTGAGCTTGAAGATACATGTAGAAGTCAAAAAAATGAAATAGCAAAAATATCTGCTCTTATTGAAGAAAAAGACTCTGAGATAAAAAATTTGCAAAAACAGGCAGAAACAGCTCAAACATCTGTGGCGCCGGAAAATGAAGAAAACTTAAATGAGCTCAAGGAAAGGCTCGAAATACTGGAACAGGAACTGGAAAGTAAAACAAATTTATATAACACAAACTTAAATATGCAATTCAAATTAAATAAAGATATTTATAAATTACAGAAAAAAGTAGATTATTTCAAAGATGTAATAACATTTATTGGCGAATCTATGGCAGTTCTCCCTGATAAAACAGGCCTTAACCCTGCACGTATTGAAGAATTGCTCACAGTCATGAAGGGAGAAGAAATGGATGAAGAACCGTCAGTAATAAATACATTAAAATCTCTGGAAGAAACGGCAGAAAGGCTGGATAATATAAGTAATACTGTAACAGAAATGAGTCATACAACAAAAGAATTGGAAGAGCTTAAAGAATCCTGCAATAATTACAAAGAAGAGCTGGATATTGCCATGGGATTTAAAGAACAATTTGAAATAGCATCGGAACAGATAAATAAATTAAACGGTGAAGTAGAAAAATTAAACAAAGAACTCAACACTCTGAGAAATTATAACAGTCAATTAAAAGAAGAAATTCAGGGTATTGGTAAAACATTCATGGGCAGCAGGGTAATGACAAAAAGGCTGAAAGCTTTGTTGAGTGAGGATAATATCAGTTATCAGTAACCAGTTATCAGTGACCAGTTATCAGTTAAAATGAACTTAACGCTCTTCGGACGAGTTGTTAAAGGTTGAGAGTTGAAATTAATCCTGAACTCTCAACCTTCATCACCCAATATCATAACCCTTAAAAAGTAAAATTAAAGAAATCCTGACAATTATCTTGACAATATAATTTAATAATGATATTATAGTGGTCTATGGGGCTGTAGCACAGTTGGAAGAGCGCTTGCATGGCATGCAAGAGGTCAGGGGTTCGACTCCCCTCAGCTCCATTATTTTTTTTCTAAAAAAGAGGTGACTTTCTTGACAAAAGATGAAATGCTGAAAATGCTCGGAGAATTAAAAGAAATATCTTCGAAAAACGAAAATCTCCTCTGGGATTTACAGAAGATTGAAGGAGAAAGAGTAAAGCTCATAGCCGAGATAGAAACGTTAAGTGCAAGACAGTCTGAGCTTATGAATAAATTCATAAATCTATGTGAAAATAAAGAATTACTCGATAAATTTAAAAACCTTTCAGAGGAAAAGGAACATTTATTTAAAGCCTTCACCGATGCCAGAAAAGAAGAAGAACTCCTGGAGCTGGAAGGGAAAATTATTATAAATACAGATAAATGGGTAGAAAATTTTCAAAATATAGTTACAGGCGTTTTGCAGAAAGCTAAATCAGAATAAAACATAAAAATAGAAACGTAACATTTCAGGCATAGCTAATTAATTATTAGCTATGCCTAAAATTTTGCCAAATTTTATGAAATTTTTGGAGGGAAAATAATAAGAGAAAGCGAAACTAAATTAGAAATAATTTATAATTCGAGTCTGTCATAAATTTTGTGTAAATGCCTTATATGGAGAATTCACACAAAAAATGTTACACTCTCAAAGATGACCGTGGAAATTTCCAAGTTGAAAGGAGTGAGCAGAAGGAAATCGCATAAAATTCGTTCCGGTACAAATCTATAATAAAAATTAAAGAAGATGTATGAAAGGAAGATGAAAAAATATGAGAAGGACCTTTTTGATAACACTTCTGGTAAGTTTAGTGGTCATAGGATTTATTGCGCAGGCTAATGCAGCACCTTCTTTTGTTAAGAGTCAGACTATAAAAATTCCTAACGGCTTTGTAGCAACAAAATTCAATGTAAAGTTCAGTGTTGCTTCCGGCAAAAACGGTCTGGCCTTTTATATGTGGGACTGGAAAATAGTAAACAGCGGAGGTTCGACTGTTTATCGTTACCGGGATGCCAATCCTCCGATGCAGAGCGGACCGTTATCTAAATTAGTTCTTGCTCCGGGCACATATTATGTATATGTAAATAAAGGAAGTAATTTAAGGGTTACACTGAAGGTTAATTACGAAGTAATCGATAACAGTGTAGGAAGATATGCTATTCCGGCCGGACATGCAGGTTATACCGTTCATGATTTTGACAAGGAAGAAGTTTTATTCTTCTCTGGTGATTGCGGATATTTTAAAGTAAAAAACCACAGCAGGCCTTATTATTTTGTTGAAACTCCTTCATATATAAATCTAGATAGCAGAACACAACCTCTTTATTTTGCCACACCTGATAATTATTATATATTTGATGGAGGAGACGGTGTACCGATTTTATACGATAAAGATGACAAGGTTGTAATAGTTGACAATGGAGACAAAAAACTTGTCATAGTAGAAGATGACGGCCTATAATAAATAATAAAATAGCCCTCCTGCGAGGGCTATTTTATTCACAGTATTTTTTAATTTCCCAGCAGTTTATCCCACCATTGTTTTTCTTTTTCTGCTTCAAATTCCTTTGTTTTCTCCTGCATTTTCAGTTCCAGAAGTTTTGCTTCCTCAGAAAGCTTTTCTATCTTCTTATCCCTGTCATAGGTCTGATTTGCAAGAACCTTATACTGTTCTGTCATCTGAAGTATAATTTTTTCAAATTCACCAAGCTGCATATGAAGACCATCTTTTTCTGCCTTCATATTTTCATATTCCAGAGTTTGCTGTTCATATTTTAATTTTATATCCTGAAATTCCTGTAATGTATTTAAATTAAGAGATTCCAGATCATGTTTCATATGTTCAATTTCTTCATCTTTAATCTGTATTAAATTATTCAGATATTCTATTTTCCTGTCTCTCTCTCTGGTCTGTTCTGCAAGTTCTTTATATTGCTCTGTCATTTGCAGCATAGATTCTTCTACTTCCTGAAGAAAAACTTCAAGTTCTTTCTTTTCTTTTTCCAGGATTTGATTTTTTTCAAGTAACTTTCGATTTTCCTCGGAAAGATTATGTTCTTCCCGATTAACATTTTCATTATTATCGAATATTTCTTCCATAGACAAATCCCTCTTTTTGCAAGCTATCAGCTATCAGCAGTCAGCTTTATAGAAATTATATACCCCTATCAAACAGGGTGGTAAATTCCATATAGATTCCTTAAATTCCTTTTTCAAGTCTTTCTGCAAGAAACGTCGGAAGACCTGCCTGAATAATTTTTTTAGCAGCACTTTTATAATCATATTCTATTTGTTCAAAGGTTATATTTTTTTTATCAGAATCGTAAATAAGATAACATGCCAGGGCTCCCTGACCTCTTGATTGTCCTACACTACCGGGATTTATAAGATAAATACAATCAGGATTAACAGGAAAGGTTTTACCTCTTATAGAAGGATTAAATATAGCTCCGTCTTCTCTTTTAAACCATATAGCCTGATTATGAGTATGACCGAAAAAACATATTTTTATATTTGATTTGCTATCTTCCAAAAAATCAAAACTATTTTTTACCTGATATTTATAAGACAAATATTCATCTTTATCCACAGGCGAGCCATGAACAAGATAAATAGAATCTGCTACTTCCTGATTTATAGTCAATCTGGAAAGAAAATCTTTATTTTTACTTTCCAGCAATTCCCTTGTCCATAGTATAGCTGTTTTTGCATCTGCTGTAAAATCATTACCTGTTTCTAAATTTATAGCTACTCTATCATGGTTGCCTAAAATTATATTAAAAGAATTTTCCCTTACAAGCTCAACACATTCATTTGGCTCAGCACCATATCCTACTATATCTCCAAGACATAATATCCTGTCAATATTATCATCTTCAATTTTTTTTAAAACTTTTTCCAGAGCATCCATATTGGAATGAATATCACTTATTACAGCATATCTCATATAAAAATTCCTCAATTTTTTAACTCGTAACGCGTAACACCTGACGTGTTACGCGAGGGTTATATTTTTAACCCGGTTAAGTTATTATTATCAGGTCTTGTAAATTCAAGATTGGAATTATAAATCCTTCTAAAAATTAAATTATTTAGATAAACTGCCTCTACTTAATTTTCAACTAAAGCTTTATTTTACGCCATCAAAAATGAAATTTCCTATACCTTGAAAGTATTATTTTACCGGGAATTTTTATAGAAGGAATTTACTGTACACCGCCGAATTTATTGTCAGATAATAATATTTTCTGAAGGAGTGGGTTAGATGCAGCTTACTTTTAAAGGGAGGAAATTCCCAGTAACAGATGCTTTAAAAAGTTACACGGAAAAGAGATTTCAAAAACTTGATAGACATTTTGATTATATCCGTTCTATAGAGGTTACTTTTGACACGGAAGGAACTCAGTATGTAGCGAAAGTTTTAATTGATGCTGATGGTAATATAATAAGAGGTGAACAGAGAAATATAGATCTCTATGCCTCTGTAGACGGAGTGGTAGATGACCTGATGCGTCAGTTAAAGAAATTTAAAGAAAAAATGAGCAGAAAAAGACAGTCAGCAGCAATGGAAGCAGCCTCGTCGGAAACTACCGTAGAAGAGCCGGGAGAATTCGAAGAGGAAGAAGAAGTGGTTGTAGGTAAAATTGTAAAAACCAACCGCTTTGCCATAAAACCTATGTCGGACGAAGAAGCAGCAATGCAGCTTG
>JAKPQU010000479.1 GCA_029555925.1 Bacillota bacterium | reverse complement strand
ATCATACTTCGTTTTTTGCTCTCTAAACTCCTTTTTCTTCTGCGAAAGTATAAAGCCGTTCTTTGCGTAAAAATTTCTTAGAGAGTCTCTGATAGACTGATCATGTGAAAATTTCTGTCCGATAATGTACATTATACCTTCCTCTGCCTTTTCCAGAGTAGAATAATCGTCAGAAAGATAAGAATCAAAAGTACTTTTTGATACCTCCATTCCCTGAAGAATCATAATAGCAAGAGGTTCAAGACCAGCCTGAATGGCCATATCAGCCTTTGTTTTCTTTCTCTTTTTGTAGGGAAGATAAATATCTTCTACTATACTCAGCTTAAGAGCGTTTTCTATTTCTTTGCGTAATTCTTCGGTGAGCTTTCCCTGCTCACTTATACTGTTTATAACTGTCTGCTTATAACTTTCGAGATTCGTATAGTATTTAAAGAGCTCTTCAATTTTTCTTATTTCCTCTTCATTAAGATTTCCTGTGCGTTCTTTTCTGTATCTGCTTATGAAAGGAACAGTATTGCCTTCCTCAAGCATTGTGACCGTGTTCTGCACCTGATAAAATTTGAGGGATATCTCCTCTGAAATAAGTTTTAGAATATCCATTTTATACCTCCTGCATTATATCTTTTTCTATTATACCACTTTACTACTTTAAAAGAAGTATAGGAAGTATTTAAAAAAATCATTTACAACATTAATAAAAGGTTTCTTCATAAAGAATTTGTAACTTAAAAGTAGTTTCTTAGAAATATAACGGAGTTAATATTTACTTGAAAGTGAAATTTATAATTATATTTTGTGAAAAAAATCTCATTAGAGAATATTGCGGGGTGAAGATATGGAAAAGTTTTATTCCAAAGAACTTATAGAAGAATTAAGGGATATTCAGGATACTTATGGATATATTCCTGAAGAGCAGATAGTCAAAATTGCTGTAAAGAGGAATATTCCTAAAGCTCATCTCTATGGAGTAATAAGCTTCTATTCAATGCTTTATCTTGAGCCGACAGGTAAGTATATAATAAGGCTTTGCAACAGTGTTTCGTGTAGGTTAAACAACAGCACCGAAATACTAAGAAGTATTAAAGAATTTTTGAAGATCGAAAACGGCGGTACCACCAAAGATAAAAAATTTACTCTTGAAGTGGCTGAATGTCTCGGACATTGCGGCGAAGGACCGGTTATGATGATTAATGGACAGG
>JAKPQU010000626.1 GCA_029555925.1 Bacillota bacterium | reverse complement strand
CTTACCAGAGCCGGTACAAGAGAAGAGGTTATTATAACACACCTGAGAGCACAGGCTGATTTAAAACTGAGTCCTGAAGACATACAGAAACTGAAGGAAGCAGGAGTCGGGGAAAAGGTTTTAAATTTTATACTTGAAAATAACGGCGACATGACAGGTTTTTACAGGCCGCCGGTCATTTACAAATATTATGACGGATGGGAATATGGTGAAATGGACTGGTTATTTTATCCATGGATCTTCCACCGTCGTCATGGCTGTCATCCCCCTCCTCCATCACAGGAACGCCCTCCCGGGCCACGATAAACAGGCAGTGACGCGTGATGCCTCATTCATCACGCGTCACAATTATTACCGGCTATTTCTTGATATAACAGGAAATCAGTTCTGCTATATGATCGGGATCTTCTGAAATAAGATCTACAGGATTTAAATGCTCAAGGATAAGATCATCCCATATTATGTTCATTTCAGTAACTGTATATTTTATGTCTTCATATTTATCAAGAGCTTTCAGTAATATAACCTTGCTCTGAATATCTACTTTATCCTTAAATCCAACATGAAGAAGAAGAAGATTACGGCATATACCCTTATCGAGTAAAGGTATTATTATTATAGGCCTTTCATCACTGTTGCCCCGTCCTGCAAAAACGCGATTTTTTGCCACAACACTTCTCTTTCTGCCTATAAGAAGAGAGCCTTTATCTGCCCGGGACATTAGAGACATAGCAGTTCCTTTTTTATAAAGAGTACGTATCTGTGTATTTTCTGCAGGATATCCCAGCGGATCGAGACCTGTGATTTCATAAAAACTCAGACCTATAATATGCTCAACGGCAGGATTTATGGACTGAAGTATAAAATTGTTTTGATAGGTTATATTATTAAGAGAAATATTTTCTTCTTTCAGGGTTTCAAATATAAGACCTTCAGGTATTTCCTCAAGACGTGAAATACCGACAGTAACAGTTTTTGCCTGATGTTTTATTGCATCTATAGGCCTTGTGAGATCCGCTATGGCAGAAGATAAAAATCTTACTGTCTCATTTAATACAGTATTGAGGCTGCCTGATTTACCGAAATCAATTTCGAAATCTTCGAGAGGAATTTTTCCCTGTACATATTTTAATAAAAGACTCAGTTCCGATGCAGTATTGACTTCAAGACAGCTGTTATACAAACCGCTTCTGAGCCTTTTATAAAACTCTTTGCATGGAGCATAAAGTTTTCTGGAAAGAGATTTTATAATGGCTCTGTCTCCATACAGATCGCCTCTGGTAGAATTAACCAGTGCTTCAACAGTAGAAGCCCTGGCAGTTTTTAATATAGCCGAACTGTTATCTATAGCCCTTGCTGCATAATACCCCCATAAATGACCTGCCATAGTATTAAGAAGTACAGAAACAACTCCTGAAGCATGAGGAGTTTTAATTATGCCCTTTGCATAAGGTTTAAAGAGAGATTCCTGTTCTTCTGTTACAATAACTACAGGACAGGCTTTATGAGCTTTAAATATAGCCACTTCTTTTACCATGTCATGGAGATTACTGCCGCTTACCCCTGCCACACAGATAATAACAAGAGGTTCTGATGATAGATCAATATGTTTTTTATCTTCAGTAGTATCGGAAGCTATTGATTTATAACAGAGTTCACTCAATTTTATTCTTATTTCGTCTGATGCGACTTTATAAGGGCCGCTGCCAACTACGGCCCAGTATTTTTTTGTAACCGCATATTTCTCTGCCACTTCTCTCACATCATCTTTCTGTGAGAGCATACTGTACATCTTCTCCGGCAATGTTTCAAGTTCTCTTAATTCCTGAACAATCTCGGAAGATGACAGAGTGGACAAAATTCTGGCAAAATAAAGAGCAATAATAGTGCCGGAAACTATCTGTGAATAAAAAGCCTTTGTAGAAGCGACTGACATTTCTATATCCCTGCCATCACTGGTATAAAAGACACCGTCTGATTTATAAACAAGATCAGAATTTCTTCTGTTTACAATGGAAATAACCTGAGCACCACGGGCTCTCAGAAGGTCAACAGTTCTATTTGTATCCGTAGTTGTTCCTGACTGAGAAACAGCTATGGCAAGAAAACCGCTCATATCGTCTTCCAGTAAAAATCCAGACAGTTCGGTAGCCTTCGTACTCATTATCTGAATTCCGGAACGGGACAGAACACGACTCATAAAATTTGCTATACCGTTGCCTGCTATACTGGCTGTTCCCTGACCTATAACACAAATTTTCTTTATATCTCCATTTTTAAGCTTGTTTACTACAAGTTCAGGTATTATTTCTTTACCTATATTAAAGAAAGGAACTGCCCCTGAAGGAGTTTCTCTGATTTCAAATTTTCCTCTAAGAGTTTTTTCTACGGAAAGAGGGGATTCGGAAATCTCCTTTAAAAGGAAATGAGGATACTGACCGATATTAATATCTCTCGTATTTATCTCAGACTTTTTAATGTCTTTTTCCGTAAGAACCAGTGGCACTCCGTCAAAATAAAAAGCTTTTATAAATTCCATCCCTCCGGAGAGGGACTGATCCAGAACGAAAATCTGTCCCTGTGTTGAAGTATTTCCTGTAATTCTCTCTTTTTCACCATCAAGCTTCACAAAACGAGAACTCTCTTCCACTATGCCGTAAAGCTCTGAAGCAAAAACATAACCTCCGTTAACAGAACCTACAAACAGAGCCTGCCCGCTTCCTCGTAAAGCCAGATATACCTTTTCAGGTTCAATGGTACTGTGCATGGCTATAGCCATGGAACCTTTGAATTCATTTAAAGCCAGACGGAAAGCCTCATAAAGATTTCCTGTTTCTTCGTAAAATTTTTCTACTATAAGAGGTATAATTTTAGCATCTGTAGTTATATTGTCACCTATTTTTCTTCCTGTAAGAGAAGCAAATTTTTCTTTCAGTTCCTGAAAATTATCAATATCTCCGTTTAATACGGCAGAAATTAAATAATCTTTGTTCTTGCTCTCAGTTCCCGGAAGTGGTTCTGTCTGATTATTTACAGGATGGCAATTCTGCTGGTTTATAATACCATTTGATGCCCACCTTGTGTGGGCAAGCATATTTATTTTTCTGTCTTTACCGGACAGAGCAGTAAGAAATATCTTATCTTCCTGAATAGTTTTTCTTAAAGTAGATACATTGTCTCCCATCTTCCCTATTTCTTCTGCAACTTTAAAGGTAAAAACAATAGAATCCATATCTTCATTGTTACGGGAAGAGGCTTCTACTATGGCACGGTTCACAAAATCTTTTAATCTTATCCTCTCTTCATAGTCCTGTTTAAATTTTTCCTGAAGACTCTCTTTAAAATTCTTTAATGCCAGGGGATTTTCAAAGGATACAATACAGGATAAACCGGCGGAATCCCGCCCCCTTACTTCAAGTCTGTTTAAATTATTCAGAGTAAAATTTAATTTCCACAGTTCATGGATAAAATATTCCTTTTCTTCCAGATTCGAATCCTGTGCCAGATTTTTAATTTTTGTAATATTTTTAAAAAGATCTTCTCTTATCCTCCATATTAAATCTCTGACCCTTATAAGGACTGAATTAAATTTTTCAAGCATATCTATCGATATGGAAACACCGGAACATTTTATAAATCTATCCAGTTCCCTTTCAGCATGTTCAAGTGAACCTGCCAGTTCCTCTATTGTTCCTCTGGACAGAGGAGAACTATAAATATCATAAAAATTTCCAAAAGCAAACAAAGTGTCTACAAATGGTTCTAGTTCGCTTAAAACTTCTGCAAATCCGGCAGGACTGTCACAGGAAATATTTTTCAATCCCTCTTTAATAAGATTGATCCTGTCCGGGTTAAATTTAATAATATTTTCTTTAATATTGTGTACTATACCGCTTATTCCACACATAAACATCCTCCATTATTATATCGTGACGCGTGAGAAGTATTCTATAATAAATTTCTTTTTCCTTTGTATTTACTGTGATGAGCATAAATAATACATATTTGCTCTCGTGACGCGTAACGCGTAACGCGTGACGGGAGGAAGACTGTTATTACATGATTATGCTCAGGTCAGTAAAATAACCTGTACCAAATTGCTTTAATTAAACCGAATAATTTGAATAACAGGTAAATACCGTCTACCTGCCTGATGCTCCTCCGAAAAAAATCTAAACTGGAACGTTTATAACAGTTATAGCTTATATCATGCTACTTTACATTATAATTCAATAAAATATACCTGTGCTGCCGTGATATTTTTTTCTCCGGAGCACCAGGCAGGTAGACTACTATGTCTAAAGCTAAGTACCGCTACAGGTAAAAGGGTATCCATAAAAAGCTTCTGCCTGGCAGGCTCTGGAGAAGAAAAATTCGTTTTTTCTATAGTATTAGAAATTAAATAAGGGCTAATTTATTGTCTGTAAAACAAATTAAATAAGGCA
>JAKPQU010000465.1 GCA_029555925.1 Bacillota bacterium | reverse complement strand
AAAGCTTCCATTGAAGAGGTGGAAAGGATATCCGTTATAAACGAGATCAATAAAGCAATCAGTTCCAGTCTGTATCTTGAAGAGATATTGAAAATAATAGGCTGCCAGATCAGAAGGTTGATAAATTATGATCTTATCAGTCTGGCTCTTCTGGATAAAGGAGATAAATTTGTAAAAGTTCGTACACTTATATCCCAGGAAAAAATCGAACTTGGAGATGAATTTTATATACCTGTTAACATATCTACTCTCAGTCAGAACCTGATTTCTGGCATTATATGTAATCCTTCTGAAGATAAAGTGCCGGAACTTCCCTGTTCAGGAGAAGAACTTCTGTCTGCTATTATTATTCCTCTGAAAGTTAGAAGAAAAATCATTGGAACATTTAATGTGGCCGGCTATAGAGAAAATGCCTTTTCTGAAACTGAACTGGAAGTGGCAAATCAAATAGCTTTACAGGTGGCTATTGCAATGGAAAATGCCAGACTTTATGAACATGTAAGTGAACTTGCCAATATTACAACAAATGCCCCTCTGGCTATCGTCGGAACAGATAATAATTCTATAATAACTTCGTGGAATAAAGGAGCGGAAACGATATTCGGCTATAAGTCAGAAGAAATTATAGGCAAATCCTCTCAGATATTAATCCCTGACGACCTGAAAATTCAGAGAAATGAACTACTTTCGGAAGCTCTCAGGAAAGGTATTCTGGAAGAGATAAACACTGAAAGAATTACCGTGGCAGGCACCCGTATACATGTCAAAATAACCTATACTGTTATAAAAGATGAAAAAGGTAAAATTATTGGACTTGCACATATAATCAGAAATATTGAAAAAGAAATTGAATTACAGAGACAACTAATACAATCTGAAAAGCTTTCTACTATGGGCCAGCTTGTATCAGGGGTGGCTCATGAGTTAAATAACCCTCTTACAGGTATAATAGGCTTTTCAGAACTATTAATGCTGGAAGCAGATAAAAGTATTTATAAGGATTTAAAGCGTATACAGGAAGAAGCAGCCAGAGCACGAAGAATTGTCCAGAACCTGTTATCTTTTGCCAGGATGCATAAACCGGAAAAAACAAAAATAGATATAAATGGTATAATAAAAAATGTGCTTGAACTTAAGTCTTATGAAATGAGAGTAGATAATATTGAAATAAAATGTAATCTTGATCAGAATTTACCTGTTACTATGGGAGATCCCCATCAGTTACAGCAGGTATTTCTTAATATTATTAATAATGCCCATCAGGCAGTTACATCGGCAAGTCGTTCAGGCGTTATGAATATAAAAACCTACAAAAAAGAAGCGAGTATTATTATTGAGTTCAGTGATACTGGCCCCGGTATATCAAAAGAAAACCTGACCAGAATATTTGATCCTTTTTTTACAACAAAAGAAGTGGGGAAAGGAACAGGCCTCGGCCTGAGTTTATCCTACGGCATAATAAAAGATCATGGAGGTACCATTCACGCAGTCAGTGAAGAAGGCCAGGGGGCAATTTTTACTATAGCTCTGCCTATTATTGAGAATAATATTGTTTTCCCTGTCAGGAATATACCTGGTCTTAACCAGAATATCAGGGATTTTGATATACTGGTCATAGATGATGAAGATACAGTACTTCAACTTTTTGATGAGACTCTTACAAGAGAGGGAAACAGGGTGGAACTTGCCAGAGACGGACAGAGTGCTCTTGAAAAAATTTCAAACAAAGGTTACTTTGACATAATAATCTGTGATGTAAAAATGCCATCGATGAATGGCAGGGAACTTTTTGAATTGTTAAAAGAGCAAAAACCGGAACTTGCAGAAAATTTTATATTTATGTCAGGTGCAATAAATAAATTAGAAAGTTTGAATTTTTTTAATCACGAAGTAAATCCTTTTCTGGAAAAGCCTTTTTCTATAAATGAAGCTCTCAGGGCTATTTCCAGGCTGGTAAATAAAGATAAGAAAACATTTGTTTAAAAATAGATAAAAGTAAAGAAATAGAAGGATTTTTAATCAAAATAACTAATATATAAAAATTTATAAAATTATTTCCGGGGCTTATTTCCTGGGTAAGTATAAATAATACATAATATACTCTTGTAATGTGTAAGGTGCGACGGGAGGGAAATGTTTATAAATGCTTATGCTCAGGGTGGTAAAATATTTTAAGAGGTGATGAGATGCCCCTTTACTGCAGTAATTGTGGTGCTAAAAATTCTGATGCTTCCAAATTTTGCGGCAGTTGCGGCGTGGAATTGGCTTCCAGCGCTAATACTGGCAGTTCTCTTGCCCCCGGTGATGTGGTGGGAACTCGCTATAAAATTATTTCACTTATCAAAGCCGGAGGTATGGGGGCAGTATACAGGGCAACTGATGGAAGACTTGATAGAATTTGTGCGGTAAAGGAATTATTTTCTGATTATGACAACAGTGAAGATCAGGATTATGCCATAAGAAGATTTAACAGTGAAGCTAAAATATTATCTAAATTACAGCATGATCACCTCCCCGTAGTATATGATTACTTCATAGAAAACGGAAGATATTATCTTGTCATGTCTTTCATAGAAGGGGAAGATCTGGATACAATTCTGGAAAGGGAAGGAAGTCCCAATCTTTCTGAAGACAAGGTTGTAGAATGGTCGAAGCAGATTCTTACAGTACTGGATTATCTCCACAATCAGGAACCTCCTATAATTTACCGTGATATAAAACCTGCCAATATTATGATACGAAAAGACGGAAGGGCTATGCTGGTAGATTTCGGTATTGCCAGAGTGGTTAATCCGGAACAGAGAGTGTCCAAAACCTCTATAGGTACTGATGGTTATGCACCAAAGGAACAGTATAAAGGTCACGTAGAACCAAGAAGTGATATTTATGCTCTTGGAGCTACGATGCATCATTTACTTACGGGAGAAGTTCCTGTACCCCTTGATTTTGAGCCTATATCTTTCTTTAATTCCAATATTACGCCTTCCCTGGAACAGATAGTTATGAAGGCACTGGAAAGAGAAGTCTATAATAGATTCGAACATGCAAAAGAGATGCTGGAGGCTCTTGAAACATATAAAATAATAAAACATGAACAGAATATAAGCGATGATGTTTTTGATCTTCAAATTGACGAAGATGATTCTGTCTCTGATGAACTTTATGATTTAGACATTGAAGATGTTTCATCAGGCCCTTTAACTCCTATCGAAGAAGGAGATGAAGAAGAATTATCAGTTCCCGGTTTGCTGGAATGGGCAGGAGAAAAAGACCCTATTACTCTTATAAGAGAAGAAGAAAAAAAACAGAGCCTTAAACCTAAGGAAACGTTTGACCGGGAAAAATTGGAAGAATTCTCGAAGAGTTTTGAAGAGACTGCAAAACAGGCAGGTCAGTCTAACAATATAATGTCAGAAGAAAAAGTCATAGAAGAAGAAGTAACAGATGTGACAGGTGGAACAGACATTGGAGAAGAATTTGAAGAAGTTTCCGGTGAACTGGAAGATAAACCGGTCATAGAAGAAGAATTTGATGAATTTTTAATAGAAGAGAATGAAGGCGAAGTCAAGGAAGAAGAACTGGAAGAAGAATTTGACGAACTTTCTATAGAAGAAAGTGACGAAGAAGAAACAAAGGAAGAAGAAGTGGAAGAAGAATTCGACGAACTTTCTATAGAAGAAGAAAAAGAAGAAGAAAAAGAAATTATCCGGCAAGACCTGGAGGAAGAAAAAGAAAAATCCATAGAGGAAGAAAAAGAAGACGAGATACAGGAAGAGAAAGAAAAAGTCGATGAAGAAGTAGTGGAAAAATCCAGTCAGGAAGAACGTTACTGGGGTAAAGAGGAATATAAGCAAAAAGTGGGATTATACTGGGGTAAAGAGGAATATACACAGAATAGTGCCTTTGTTAAGGGGAATATATTGTCTCAGGAACAAAAAAGCGAGCAGGAAGAAGAAGTAAGGTTACTTGAAGAAGAACTGCAGAAAAAAGTTCAGGAAGAACTTAGAAAATTGGAAGAAGAAGTAACAGTAGAAGCAACAGCAGAAGCAATAACATACCAGGAAGAGAAGGCAAAATCCAGCTTAATAGATATAGAGGATATTATTCCAAGCCCTCAAAGAAAAAAGCAAATAAAAGCAATCGAGATAGTACGTAAACCAAAAGATCAGATAGTCAAGCCTTTGAAATCATTTAATTCATTGCTTAAACCTTTTGGTGCCAATATGCCTGCATCCATAGTTCATCCGAAAGATGAAGTGGAAATGATCTATATACCATCAGGCCTTTTTGTAATGGGAAGTGATGACCCTGAAGATGATAACCCTAAAACGCATGTATATTTATATGCTTATTATATAGATAAATACCCTGTTACCAATTTCCGTTACAATATTTTTCTGCAGGAAACAAATTATACTGAACCGGAAAGCTGGAATTATTCTCTTCAGACGGCAGATCATCCTGTTATAGGTATAGACTGGGAAGATGCTAAAGCTTATGCCGACTGGTGCGGAAAGAGATTACCAACAGAAGCGGAATGGGAGAAAGCAGGTAGAGGAACAGATGAGAGAATTTATCCATGGGGGCAGGAATGGGATAAATATAAATGTAATAACGGGAATATGGATGACCCTGATATAGTTGAAAAAATGCTTGATCTGGAAAATGATAGAGGCACTACTCCTATTGGTTCTTTTAGCGGAGGTGCCAGTCCTTACGGAGTTATGGATATGTCCGGTAATATTGCCGAATGGTGTTCGGATGTATATAAATCACCGCTGGTAAGTGGTAAACTTAAAAGGGGAGAAAAGGAAAAAGAGAAAGATTTAAGGGTCTGTAAAGGCGGCTCATGGAGAGATGTTCTTATAGAGAGTTTTCATATATCTCATAGAAGGAAAGCCCTTTATTATGAAACATTTGATGATGTAGGATTCCGATGTTGCCAGACTCCCAGACATTTATAGACTTTAACAGAATATAAAGAAAATCCTGGAAAAACATTATGACACCTTAAAAGGTGCCATAATGTTTTTTTATATGGTGATTGCCCTGCTTCCGTTATTTCGGTGCCTGCTGCTCAGAAGAAGGTTTTTCTTTATCTGTGCACTGGGGACATTTTTCTTTGTCTGTGCACTGACATTTTTCTTTATCTGTGCACTGGAGACATTTTTCTTTGTCTGTGCACTGACATTTTTCTTTGTCTGTGCACTGACATTTATCTGTGCACTGACATTTATCCTTACAGGTGCACTGACATTTATCTGTGCACTGACATTTTTCTTTATCTGTACACTGACATTTTTCTGTGCACTGACATTTATCCTTACAGGTGCACTGACATTTATCTGTGCATTGGGGACATTTTTCTTTATCTGTGCACTGACATTTTTCTTTATCTGTGCACTGAGTGCTATTCTCTTTATCTGTACACTGTCTGCAACTGGCAACTACAAATTGATTTATGGCAAGCATAGAGATAAGAATTACTGCAATTACCAGAAAGATTCTCCCGTGTTTCATTAGATTCACCTCCTGATTATGTGTTTTTTTGAATGCTTTATAAAATTTTTCAACAGTTAAAAATATAACATATCTTTAATATTATGTCAATTTATAATCAGTGAAAAGTGAGTAGTGAAAAGTAAGTAAAATTTCGTTTTTATAACTTTTTACAATTCTATATGGAATTATCTGTCATTTTATAGTGTATTTCATAACTTATTAGAATTTAAGTCGTCGTGACGCGTCACGAGAGCAAATATGTATTATTTATGCTCACCACAGTAAAATATATTGTTTCTCCCGGCCTTATATGTTATAATACTTTGAGCAATTTTCCTTAAAGGGAAGGAAGATATTAAATGAAATTTGCCAGAGTTATTGGGAATGTAGTCTGTACCCAGAAAGATGAGGGACTGGTCGGATGGAAACTGTTAGTAATACAGCCTGTTGACCTTGAATTCAATCCGAAAGGTGAAACACTTGTTGCTGCCGATGCTGTAGGCGCCGGAGAAGGAGAGCTTGTTCTGTTCGTATCAGGTTCTTCTGCACGTCAGACAGATGCAACAAAAAACAGACCATGTGATTGTGTTATATCAGCCATAGTAGATTCTGTAGAAAGAGAAGGACAGATAATCTTCAGAAAATTTGAAACAGAAGGCTATACATAATTTGTAAGTTATGAAGAGCCATCTTTTATGGAAATAAAGTAAAATAGCCGTGGCGAATTATAGAGCAGTTATTATCCCGGCGTTACGCCTTATGCGTTACGCGTCACGATGGAAAAGGTTTTAGATAAATATGTTACCTGCTAAAGTTATAGGACGGGTAGTGGCAACAAAAAAGGTAGAATCCCTTACAGGTATTAAACTTATCCTGCTTCAGCCGACTGACTGGGAAGGGAACCCGGAGGGAGATTATCTTGTAGCAGCGGATTCTGTGTCTGCAGGATATGATGAATTTGTATTTTATGTAGAAGCAAGGGATGCTGCAGTGGCTTTCCCTGTAGCTCCTCCTGTAGATGCAACTATAGCAGGTATTATAGATGGTGTTCATAAGCAGGGAGAATAAATATGTTCGTAGCAAAGGTTGTAGGAGTTCTGTGGTCTACCTGTAAATCCCCCGGCCTGGAGGGGTTGAAGCTCTGTCTTGTACAGAAAATGCATGGAATTACAGGTAAATTATCAGGTAAACCTCTTATGGCAGTGGCAGATAAAATAGATGCAGGAACAGGTGATACAGTCCTTGTACTGGATGAAGGAGGTTCTGCCAGAAGTATCCTGAAAAGAGATGAAGCGCCTGTAAGAACTATTATAGTTGGTATAATAGACCAGGTTACAATAGAAGGTAAAACAGTCCGTTATACCTGATGTTCATAGCTTCAGCATGAGACTATTTTCACTTCTCACGTCTCACTTCTCACGCATCAAGCCTCACTAATATCTGTTCTGCGGAACGAGACTTCCGAAATTCTGCACACATTTAAATTTTTGTATACCATAGCATTCTGGATCATTATAAAAAGCCGCGCCGCATCCAAGATAAACCAGTTGTTTCTCGAGTATATTTGCTCTATGACCGGGAGAGTGCATCCAATCGGAAAGAAGAGCCTGTGAAAAAGAGTTATATGTATGTGGTGGTATTGGTTTTTTTGTCACTCCATCTACAAAAACACTGCTTCCTCTATTCGGTGGTATAAAATTGCTTCCTGCCTGATAGGCGATACCGAAAACATCTGCAATATTTTCCGCCCTCATACCTCCTGTCACATAACAGAGTGACATCCTGTCAAAAGGTGTTTTCTTAGTAGAGTCATAGGGATTCTCATGATCAAAAAAATTATTGGCCACCATATCATAGGCATGCATCTGAGCCGAATATTTTAAATACTGTGAATATTCGAAAGGTTTTAAATTCAGGGAAGTTCCTCCTGAATCGGGAGATGTTGTTGTACCATTTACCCTTTCTTTGTTTGTGGCATAAAATATGGCGGCACAGAGAAGTTCATAATCTATGTTTTTAAAGTCTATCGCCTGATTGGCAGGGGCATAAGCCTGAAAAGTAGAGTAATTATATCTGGAATACATAGAATCGTTCCAGTTACTCTGAGTGGCTCCTTCGACATATATAGAAGTGGAAGCGGCCAGAAATAGTAAGGCTGATAAAGAAATGATAGCTAAAAAATAATAGTTTTTCATTAAAATTCTTCCTTTCTATGGACTGAATTTAACTACTGACCCGGGCATAAGCATTTAATAAAAGGCTTCGTCTATTAAGATACGCCACGACCGTTGACATAATCTATAAGTTCTATTAAAGACATATGGGCAAGTCCCATTTTTTTCATGGTACGACCTGAAGTCCAGTAATCTTCACTGTTTGCCATAGATGCTATATTTACAATTGCCTCTATGCCCGGGGTAGAAATTCCGAGCATTTTCCCCAGTGATGCCAGGGTAACAAGACCATAGGGAATATCTTCCGTAATATAGCGATGTTTCAGATTTTCCGGCGCCATCTGTACATTATGGGCACTGATTTGATACATGGTGTCATATACATTTTCTGCTTTTACTTTATACATTATCTGCATGGTTTCAATAAAAGAATAGGTCTCATAACACAGGGTACGGGCAATAGCCAAACGTTCTTTATCAACTGCATCCATAATACGGGCAACGGAAGGGGTAATGTCATAATGAGAATTACGGTATGGCCCTATTTGTTCGATACGGCTCATATTCATAAGGGTTGTAATTGGATGTATAATAAGGCCGGGGGCATCCACGCTGGTCTGGAGAACATTATAGGCAGGGCAGAACTGGGGATAAAGGTCGGTTAAAGTCCAGAGTGCCTGGCCTGTAAGACCTGCCGGAAGGGCTGAGAAAGGAAGTTCTGTTTTTACTGCCTTGATGTTTACATGGCCCAGGCCTTTCGTTTTTGCCGCATATATAAGAGAACTTGTTTCCCCTATAATGAAATCTTCTCTCCGTCCTGCATCTTTGAGCAATTTAGCAAAGGCAAGGGCACCGAATTTTCCCGGATTGAAGACTACAATCTGACCTTTTTCCCCGTATTCAATCAGGAGTTTCATATATACTTCCTGGGCAAAAGCAGGAACAACAACTAAAACGACCTGTGCTCCTTTTATGGCTGCTCCTACATCTGTTGTAATCATTTCAGGTTTGGCAAAGCCCGGTTTTGCGCCGGAAGACGAAACACCTTCAAGAAAAATGCCTCCGAAGGCATTCAGTAATTTGATACTGGTGGCATGTTCCGGCACTGCAGCCAGACGTACCTCATGCCCTCCCAGGGTAAGATCTGCCGTTATAGCCTGACCTCCATGACCTGCACCGAGTACGGCAACTTTCATTTATATCACCTCATAATTTTTATGGTTATTTTCATAAGTTATTACTGACCCGAGCATAAACATGTAATAAAGGTTTTCTTCCCGTCACATATTACGCGTCACGATAGCAGTTATGTATTATTTATGCTCACCAGAGTAGAATTTAAATAATTCGTAATGTGTAACATTGTAATATTGATTATTTAAGATGTTGAATTCTATGTTCTTCCGTAATAGAAGTCAGTGTTTTCGGATCTATAGAATTGATCATGCCTGCAATGATATCGGTATGGGTAAGCATGGCTTTTTCCCTGAAAGGTTCCGTAAATATTCCCGGTGCTGACATATAACCTCTTTTTAGGGCTTCGTAAAGTGTATCTCCATTCGATAAATATCTGTACATGGTGCCTGTACCGCCGTCATCATATTCGGGATTTAATCTGGCAATCTCCTTCAAAAGGAACATAGATTCGTTCAATAAATATTCTTTTCTTTCCTTTATTTCCGGTATGGAAGTATATTTCTCTAAATCCTCTTTGTTTTTATGATAAACCTTTACGGCTTTCCTTATAATGCCTGAACTCTGTATTATATCCTCGGGTTTTGCGGCATAAAGAGCCTCACAATAACTTACCAGATGCAGCGCATGGGGATTTAATAACATCTGAAGTATGGTTGACCTGGCAAGCTGTTTTCTTGCTGTATTCAGGTCTGGTTTAAAGTGTTCTATCCCGGTTCTTGCCTCTATCCATATATTTACTGCCAGATCGGATGGTATAAGCTTTTGTACAAGTTCCTTTGCCGCAAGAAATTTGGCTATGTCGCCGTAATCACCTGTTTCTTTAGGTTTATTGAACTGCATCTGCAACACCATATCAGACACTCCGCAGGAGAGCATTACCGAAGCGATAAGTCCGTAATCTGCAACTACAACAGCATCTGAAGCCCATCTGGAACTCCAGTGATTCGGATCATTCATTTCTACCGGTATATTATATTGTGTCAGTTTTTTTACTGTTCTTATATGCTCTTTAATTGATTCAGATACCTCCGAAAAGCCTCTCCCGTCCATTTTATTAAACCAGAAAAGCGGTACGGCCTGGTGGGAACCTGTCAGCATGTCAGCTTTTATACATTCGTCTACAAAGGATTCCATGTTGACAACATGGGCATATGGCTTTACGGAAGGATAGTTGCCCCTTCTGGCAGCTTCTCTCAAAAGAATTAAATCATGAATATTTTTATAAGGCACACCTCCGTCATTTTTCTTCCCTGCCCATCTGTCAGGCTCATTGTAATATCTCTGGGACAGATCTGATGAACCGAGAGATATTTCATCTACAACTCGTGCTTCTGCTAATTTTTCTATACCTTTTACCGTAGGAGCTATTGTTTCCCCGGGCTCGCCGTAATGGGTTCTTATTATAGGCCTCTGTGGCCATACTTCTCTTATCCTTGCCGTATATGATTTTTTTGCCTGTTCTGACGGAATATTGAGTGGTGGTTCTATAGAGACATCTCCTGAAACAATCTCTGCCAGGCTGTCCAGTTCTTTTATTCTCGGAGGGGTCAACCTTTCTTTTGCACTTTTCAGGATTTTTTCTCTTCTTTCATCATAAACTCCGAGATAATCAAGGACTATCCCGACAGAATCAATAGGTTCCTGGCTCTGTTTTATACCTGTTATAGAATAATCGCTTAAAGAAAGACATACAAGATCTACTGTGGCAGGTAACCCTGCAAAGGCGATTTTTCTCTTTTCTCCGTTAGATTTTGTCAGGAGATTATGGTCGGACATGCGATGAATAATATATGACATCTGGTCAAGTCCTATTTCCGGGCTTAATCTGTAACTGAAACCGATAAATTCAGGATCGTATGTTTGAATATGTTCCAGTATCTTTTCGGCAGTTACTCCCGGGGGCAAAGAGATTACATTAAATCCCGCCTCCCTTGCAATCCTTGTAAAATTAAACAGACCCTGTGTATGAGGATCATCTGCCAGGGTTGCTATTAAAATTCTCTCTGTCATAAAATATGCCTCCGGCTCTATATTGATAAGTTGATTTTTATTAATTGTTATGATAAATTGTATTATACTTGACCTGCAGTTCTATGTAAATAGATTTCATGAATGGAGAAAGACAGGATGAATAATTCTACTGTTGTCACAGACAAAAACAAACAGAAACTTATATTATTGAGTATTGCCTTCGGTTCTTTTATGGTTAATCTGGATACCTATATCGTAAATATTTCTATTCCTGTTATTGCCCGTTATTTTCATGCCAGTCCTGCCGATGTTTCCTGGGTGTCGCTGGCATATAATCTGGTCGTTGCAAGTCTTTTGATGATTTCCGGCAAACTGGGAGACAGGCTTGGTTTAAAGAGGGTTTTTATCTTCGGTCTTGCTCTGTTTACCGTAAGTTCTCTTATGTGCGGTCTTGCTCCTCATCTTTACTGGCTTATTATAGGCCGTGCCATACAGGGCATAGGAGCTTCCGTGCTCTATGCTATGACCCCTGCAATGGTGCCGAAATTTATGCCGGAAAAGGTAAGAGGGGCGGCTTTCGGAACACTTGCCACCGCTGCTGCCCTGGGCATTATGGTAGGCACTCCCCTCGGAGGTATAATAACAGGTTTCCTTTCATGGCACTGGATATTTCTCATAAATGTTCCTGCCGGTATTATGGCAATAATTTGCTGCAGAAGAATTATGCCCGATGATCATATGGCAGGACAGGAAAAAGAACCAGGAGGATTTGACCTGAAAGGTGCAGTTTTGAGTTTTATCTGTTCCCTTTCTTTTATTTACGGTCTGAACGGCGGGCAGGAATACGGATGGACATCCCTTCTGATTATTATATGTTTTGCCATATCTGCAGTTTCTCTCGCCATATTTATCTTCTGGGAAAACAGGGCTGCCTGTCCTCTTATGGATTTAAGCCTTTTTAAAAATAAAGCTTTTACTTACGGAAATATTGCTACTTTACTTGCCTATATATATCTTGCAGGCAATAATTTCCTCATACCTTTTTATCTGCAGCTGGTTAAAGGGTTGAAGTCAGAGCAGGCAGGCATGGTTTTTCTCATATATTCCATCGTTTATATGCTTGTAGGGCCTGCGGCAGGTAAGGTTTCCGACAGGATAAACCCCAGGATTGTCTGCACTGCCTCTATGGCTCTCGCTGCTTTTTCTGCTTTTATGTTTTCCTTTTTTCTCACAGTACCGGGCCTTATACCTGTTATAATATATTTTGTCTTTCTTGCCGTATCATATGCCAGTTTCCTTACTTCTAATAATACTGTAGTAGTAGGCATGGCTCCCGATGGTAAACAGGGTATTGTGTCAGGCGTGTTTAGAATGGTAACAAGACTTGGCATCGCAGGGGGAGTATGTATTTTTGAGATGATTTTCACTGCTGCAGGTCATGTTTCAGGCCAGGGAGGAAAGATAAATTATGGAAATCTTCCTGTTGAAGTGATAACCACAGGATTTCAATATGCCTATCTTGCAGGAGGCTTTGTCTGTTTGCTCACTGTCATAATGTCTCTTCTTGCCAGGGAGGAGCAGATACGCAAAAGACGCTATACTACGGTATTATTGCCTGAGACATAATCAGAGTGAAAAATGAATAGTGAATAGAATAGGATATTAATTACTTTTCACTTTTCCCTACTCACTTTTCACTCTTTCCCTGACCCTCAGAGGCAAAATACTGATAAAATTCTTTTTTGCCACTTTGTCTGCTGTTTCTCCTTTAAGAGCATCGAGTAAAATATATACTCCTTTGCATAGAAGATTTCATGCCTATCTAAAAGGTTCAATAACTCCTCTCAAATAAGGTGGATTACCTTGGAAACGATTAAACTGTCTAAATAATGCAGAAT
>JAKPQU010000416.1 GCA_029555925.1 Bacillota bacterium | reverse complement strand
CTTCTACAAGCCATACTGATGTGCCGGCGTAGTTATAAGTCATATCAGGATCCCAGAGAAACGTTAAATGACTGTTTTTAGAAGTAATTTTTTCTTCTTCTATTACTTGTTTTATTTTTTTTATTTTCTCATTAGATTTTCTATCTTTAAGATTTATAATAAAGAGTCCTGTTTTTTTTGCAACCTCTTCAGTAAAATTACCGGGTTTATCTGAAATTTTATATCCATAAAAGGGATTATCGCCGGAACCGCTTTTTATTATTATCTCCCCTTCATAACATTGATTTAATTTTTTTTCCGGCATGGCATGTTTTTCATGGACTCTGATAAAAGAATTATATCCCATATAATCAGGGTCAGAGAGCATAATGTTACCAACATTATCGAGATTTGCACTCTTACGGGCAGTTGCTGATAAATAAATGGTTTCAAGTATTGATGATTTGCCGGTATTGTTATCTCCTATAAGGAGATTGAATTTTGCAAAATCTTTTATTTGACCTTTTTTTATACCCCGGAAGTGTTTGATATTGATAGAGTTTATCATTTTTTTCATCTCCGTTATGTTTGTTTTGTCCTCTATTGGTAGAGTCAAATTAAAAAACCTTTTACGTTTCATCGTTAGAATTGGTGCTCGTGATTTCAGTCCTCTATATTTAGAGGATATATAGGTGAATACAAAGCTCGAATCTGTGTTAATTATCTTCCCTTATCCAGATTTCATATAAAAGCAATGCTGCCCCATCAAAGGCTATTACATTCTTGCCACAGTCAAAAACCGGCATACGCCAGTCTGCATGTTCTTTCACATCTTTAGGAAGGAGAATAAAAATATGTTTTCTAAATGTCATAATATGAGAAACAGGTGTTTTATGACCTTCCTGTATAAAAAGCAGGTCAGGGACTTCTTTTGTACATTGAAAAAATCCGCAATCGTCATCATTAAAATCACCAATTATCCAGTGTCTTTTATATTTCCCATAGCCTTTAATGGTTAATATCCCTTTTTCATTGGTGGCTGGATTATAAATTTTTTCGTTAAACCGCAGCCCTTCTGCTCTCTTAATTAATGAAGTTATATCTACACTGTATTTAGCTTTATTATAATCATCAGTTCCTCTCCTCTGTAATTCGGAAAAATCAAGAACTGTTTCACTTGGCATTGAAGTTCGGAAAGTATTCAAGTTCTGATAAGTTTCAATCCACTGATATGTTTTATCACCTTTCTTTCTCTTTATAAAATGATTTTTCACTCTTTGGAAAATCTTGCAACAATCTAATATTTCTGCGTAAGAAGCCAGAATATTTTCTATTTTATTTCTCGCTAATATTCTGGCATCCTGAGCGCAATTCTGATCTTCAAAAACTTTATTTACAATATTATCAGCAAGAGCATAAATAGTTATAAATCCTCCATAGGTTGAAACAAACCATGGTCTTGAAGCAAGACTCTTATACCATTCATAGATTAATCTTTCAAATTTTCCTCTATCAATGTCTGATGTGAATTCATTTATGCCTTTTATAACATTATTTGCCGCAAGGATATAAGCTTTACCTTTTTTATGCCTTCCAAGTCTTCCAAACCTCTGCATAAATGATGCAGCTTCAAAGGCTTCAAAGATAAGATAATCACATTTAAAATCTATACCTACTTCTATGGCAGATGTCCCCAGTGCAATCAAAGTATCGGCAGTTATACGCCTTATGTCTCTGCTTGATAGACCCCTGATTATCGCTAATTGTTCTCTATTAAAACCTTCCTCTACAAGTTTATCTTCAAGCCTTATGGCATCTACTACCGAGTTAACTACAATAACAGCAGGAACATATTCTGTAGTTGAATTATCCTGTCGAAGTTTTATAAGCTCCGGTTTTAGTTCTTTTATAATTGATATGGCTTTTTCTATAACATCATTTCCAGCTAATCTGGCTTCAATCTCTACTTCATAGGTAGCAGTTCTTTTACCTGTTTCTACATAGTCGGATTTTCTGGTAATATCTATACTAAAAGGTTTCATTACTTTTTGGAGGTAATTTTCAACTTCAGGTGACGGGGTAGCACTGAGCAAAACTACCCTTTTAAAAATATCAAACTGCCTTGCCATATAAATCATAAAAAGAGCATGAGCAAATTCTACTCCCTGGTACAGGTGAAACTCATCAACAATTAATGTCTCATAAGCCTGCAATGAAGCAAATACTTCCGCCCTGTAACGAATAGCAAGAATGAGAAAGAGTATATCAGGATTTGTTAGAATTATCTTTCTTTCTTTATCTGCTGTAAGCAGTAATTTCAGAGCATCTTTTTTTGATTTAAAATGATAATGTTTCTTCCATTCTTCCAAAGTAGGCCCATCAATATGGATTATTTCTACATCGGCAGAGGAAATCTCTTCTGGAGATGATTTTATGGTTCTTATACATGGCTTAAGTCCAATAATTTGAGCTATTTTATTTATACTTTGCACCTGGTCTTTAATCAATTCATTTGTTGGATAGATACAGATAGCTCTACCTTTGTTTTCAAGTAAAGGTAACATTGCTCCCATAGTTTTGCCTGTACCGGTTTTGGTAATCAATAAAAAAGAATCCTCTTTATTCCAGTTGTCAAGCATTAATGCTTGATGGTGATATAAATCCAGTTCTTTAACCGATGGATGCTTGACTGTTGGAAGTTCTAAAGCAGAAATTTTCATATATTACATTTCTCCTTTACTCTTCCCGGTAAATGTACTACATCCTTGCCGGCAAATATAAACCAGTCGTTACATATTTCAGCAGTTCTGAACAGTAGATGAGGTGGAATAATTAAAGGGTCGTAACTTATTACATTACCTGATATATCCAGAGGATTAATCGTATGTCCCGGTCTGACCTGAGATTCTTTAAAAATTGCTAAAGGATTTTGAATCTCATACCAGGTAATTCTCATTGCACATCCCTTTTTGCCAAGTCTTGTTACACCTTTGGGAAGAGAGCCATCGTAAGTAAAAAGGTAAAATTTAAAACCATTACTTAGCTTACTATTGTTATCTTCTACAACCGGATTAATATAATTTCTCCAGCCAAGTTTGGGAGTATTTAAACCTTTAACAGCGTCATCAGTTCTGAGTGTTTTATCATTTATAGCGTTATAGGTTATCTTACTCATAGAAAAATATTCTGCATAACCGGGGGTACAGTAAAGTCTCATAGATTTTAAATCTTCCTCGTAATTTGGAGTACTCCCCGAGTAAGAAGCATAAGAGAAATCACCCATAGAATAACTCAATGCATAATTATGGATAACCGGTAATGTAGTAGATACCTTGCTTATTTCAAAAGATGAAAACCACAGGTAATCATGATTATAAATATGACAGTGAAATAATCTTATGCTACTGTTGTTGAGAGAAATTGCAGTTTTCATATGCCACCCCTCTATTTATTACTTGATTGAATTTTTCTATATTCTTTTACCTGACTGTAAGCTTTTTCGAGAAATTGTTTATCCAAGTCAGTATTTATACATTCTGAAATTAAAGAGTCTACATTTTGTTTTTCTAATATCATAACTTTATTTTTATTTCCTGCCAGAGGTAAATATTTCGTTTTTAAAATGTCATGTATTACATCAAAAGATATATTATCTTTTCTGTTATAAAGTTCAAGAGTAAGTTCCAGAGAGGTTATTATTTCTTCCCATCCTGCAACCACCGCCATAATACTGTTTCTAATATCTCCTCCTATTCTGCTTTCTGCACCATAACTTTTACAAGAAAGTAGAAATTTTATAGCCAGTATCAGTTCTTCTTTTGTCACACTTTTTAGAGTAATGATGGAAGGAAAAATGGTTGCCGGAGAAACTGAAAACCTTGTTCCCAGTGCCTGGCCTGTCGTTGTTGTTTTATCATCAATAGCATTGAAAGTTATAGCACTCGATATATCTTCAAAGGGAAGAAGAGAGAAAGCTGTTGAATATTCTATTCTGTGCTTAATATTGGCTTTATCTGCTCTGCCTGATTCGGTGCTTGTTGCTCCAAATAGAGCACATCTTGGACATTCAAGGCATAGTTTATCTTTTAAATAACATTCTTCGACTTTTATACCACTGACATTTGTGGCAGTTCTTAATATATGTTCGAGCTCTCTTGTTTCTGCAGCTTTTTGTTTTGATGCAAGAAAAGCCACTCGTCTGGTAGATTTTTTATCTGTTATTGATAATGGAGTATGAACTGTATTTAACTCCCTGCTTTCTTCCGTTCTTAATACTGTAAAGTCATGAACTTCTCTTATTAATATTAGCTGTATGGTTTCTGCTCCTATAAGTGGTTTTGGGATGTCAAGTAAGTACGGTTTTAGTGTTTCAAACATAGTCATTATTCTTCTTCCTCCTCAATTTCTAAATTATACCCTTTTTGTTCTATTTCTTTAAAGAATTCAATAAAATCCAGTTTTTTCTGCCCTTTAAATTTATCGAATTCATCTTTTTTAGGAATCCATATCTTTTCGAAATTTTCTCCTATTTTTTCTATTTTTTCTTTCCATGCTTCTGCAATGGCATTCGCTGTTTTATATTTATTTCTCAGAAATTCTACTAATTTCCCTCTTCTTTCTTCACGTCCCATTATCCATTTTTTACGTCTCTGATAATAAAGACCATAATCAATTCTTTCCAAAACTTTATCCTGAGAAGTAATTGGAACATTCGAAAGAAGGGTTAATAGTTTGTCTATACCTTTTTCAAGTAACGCCCTTGATTCATTACTGATGGTTTTAGTTTTTGGGTTGGCCATATGAATATTTAATGCATAACCGGTTAATGATGGTGTATCCCATTTTTCATTTTTTACTTTTTGTAGTAGTTTTCCTACGGGCCCCATAAGTCCATGTTTACTTTTAGCCGTTTTTTCTGGATAAGTTTCAAGATACATGTCGAAGGTATCTCTTATTTCTTCTATTGTGCCTTTTACCTTATCAAGATCAAATGCCTCGACATGTGTAAAAATAACATCTCTCACTTCAAAACCTCCTTTATTTTTTCAAGGTATTTAATATGATAGATTGAAGCCATACCACTTTCTGACTTTCGTTCTATTCTACGTAATATATGACCCGGAGTTGGAGCTTTTAGTATTTCATAAAGATTGGATCTCTCCGGATAATCAGTTGCTATGGCAAGACTGCTTGCCGCTTTTATAGCGTTGAACCATTTCTCTGCTTCTTCAATAGACAGCCATTCCGCTCCGATTAAAGAACGCAGTTCCGGTAATGACGGAACAAATGCTACACCTTCACCTCCCATAAAATTAATATCTTCGTTATCTTTGATAATTGATACAGTGCAGTCAAGAGATAAACCTAATAAAATTGAAATAAATAACTGTCTTATACCTGAATTGGTTTGAGATTCTTTACTTACAGATATAGGATACATAAGAGGAATTAATATTAAATTAGGAGTTTCACAGATAATTTTTACACCTGGCTCTAATTTATAAGCTTCTTTTCTAATCCTCCTGGCAGTACTGTCTTTTATTGTATCTTTTATTACAGCTTCAACAGCTTCGTCCAGATGATTAAATTTTGTTCCCCATTCATCATTTAAATCTTCTATAGTTTCTCCTATTTCTTCTTTGAGAAGTTTTTCAAGATTTTTTCTATGTTCTTTTAATTTACTTTCGCTGGAGCGATAAGTAATCATATTTACTAAATCTTCATCTGTTAGATTATATATATCTTTTTCTTCCAGGTTTTTAGAAATGATCTGTGTTAAAGCAAAAGATATCTTATTATCAGGATCTTCATTATCTCCTGTCATAATCTTATAAGCTTTTACGTATAAATTGTTTATTTTATCCGTTAATATTTTCCCACTTCCATAGGATATATTCATACGAGGCATTAAAACTATTGTTTCAAAAGGTTTTTGCCCTAAGAGAATTTGCCTTAATATTCTTTCATATTTGCATGTGTTACATATAGTTACATAACCAAATCCTCCATGAGAAACTCCTCTGTTTGAGTGACTTTCCGGATTATCTATGAAATCTGCCGATGCTTTTGTGCCTTCATTAAATGGTATATTACAGATAGGGCATAAATATTCAGCTTTTTTCGTCTGTTTCCCTGCGAAAGGTTTGGATTTTGAATAAGCTTCTATTTGTTTATTTACTAAGTCTTTAAAATTAATAATGCCTTCAGGCTTAATAAGATCTTTTATAAATGCAGAAGCCATTCCTGATGCCAGATTCGTTCGTGATGGTGGATTTTCTATGCTTGAATAAACTTCACTTGCTATACCGCTTAATATATTTACAAGCAACTCAACTCTTTTATCCCATGAAAGTTCTTCTATTGTTTTAACTTCCTTTTTGAATTTTTCTCCGTGAATTTTCCAGAAGGGATCTATTATTTGAGCCATATCTTTTGCAGAATTGAGCTGTTTTGAATACTTCCAAGTGTCTTTGCCAAAAATTTCTTCATACTTTTCACATGCAATTTTTTCTCCATCCTTACCTATCATGTCTTTACTCATTACAGCTTTGAAAAATTTAAAAATGACCATTTCTGGTTGTGCTTCAGAAATTCTTCGAGCATGTTGTTCTATTTCTTCCGAAGTAAAATGAATATTATGAAGACCATTAAATTCAAAATATTTTTTGATTACAATTTCTTTTTCTTTTACTTTCTTCTTTATAAAAGATGTTCTTCCGATTTTCTTTGATGCAGTAAATAAATACTCTTTAATTTCTCTATAATCAAATAATTCTGGTTTAGGCAAGATGTTTTCTGTAGGTGAGCCAACAATAAAACTTCTAATTTCTCCCTGGCCTATAGCTTCTCCTAAAAATTTTGTCATGTTGTCTTCTATCATCTTTACAGATGGAACTTCTATATTATCAGCAGCAGAAGATATATACAGAGTGGAATCTGAATAATATAAAAGTGGTATCCATCCCTTTTTACAGAAACTTTCAATGGCAGCTTTGTGGAGTAAAGTAGTAGAAGTTCCTCTTATTCTGACCTGATGATAGGAAACTTTAAGATGACTGCTCAGAATAGTTTTCTTTTCAAGGTAATCCAGAGAAGGGAATAGACCTTTAATTGAACAAAGATTATCAACCGTATAAACCAGATCCCCCAGAGTTTTCCATCTTCCAGTATCTTTTTGTAACATTGCAAGCAGGACATTCCCGTCAGTCCTTTCATGTTTCATATGGAGATTTATGCAGTTTTCAATATCAGAGTGTTTAATATCGTTAAATCCTAAAGCTTCACATATTTCCGGCACTGTTTGTTTTGTTAATTCCGCATCAACGTCTGATATAAAACTTCTTTGACCTTTTATATATTCCTGCCACTCCTGTCTTTCTTTGCCTACATCATGGCATATTATAGAAGCAATTAATATTTTTTCTTCTTCTTCAGTTAAATTAAAATGCTTGGGCCTTCTTAAAATTGGAAGTAATTGAATTAAAGCATCAAGCTCCACTATTGTATGTTCGAATAAACTCTGAGTGAATTGCCTGCTCTTGGCTAACAATTTTTTCCAGCCTCTTTTAAGCATAAAAGCTATGGCTTTTCGTCTTATTTCATTTAATTTGTCCTCTAACATGTTTAACCTCCTTCTTCTTTCTTCAAAATTTCTTTGATTTTAAGTTTATTTTAATAGAAATTATAAATTATAATTTATTTAAAGTTAATACTTTAATATAAATTTAACTAAGGAGTAAAAAATACTCTGTCAAAAACTAACAACCTTTAAAAATAAAATTTTGGGAATAATTAAATTTTTTGGATTTATGCTTAAATCCCCTATTAATTGGGTCACAACTATTTATCAATAAAAATTCAACTAATTTCAGTTCTCTATTAAACGAGATATATTTTACAAAATTCTCCATAAATAAAATATCTCCTTATAGTTTTGAAAAATTATTTTAAATTTTCATTTAACTCATACAATAACTCTACCATACCCTCACCGACAAAATCCGCCGGTGTAAAAAAATATTTTCATTTCTTTCATTATTCAACTTCTCTCTTCCGGCAGATTTTTCAAGGCTTCTCTCAGGAAATGTTCAACTTCTTTAAGATTTCTTCCTTCCCTGCGTATATTCACATCCAGACACCAAGCGTAATAACGGGCATCCAGTTCGTATATTACATATTTATAGGACTTTTTTAATCGTTTTTTTGTTACTCCCATATGAACTATATGTTCTTTTAATTTTCTTATTCTCTCATGCCACTCTTCATTATAGCCCTTCATGAAATTTTCTATTTCAGGGAATCTTTCATAGAGGTAATATTCCAGAACTTCTTTTACGTTTTTATGTGCTTCTTCAAGAGTATCTCCTATGGCGCCGAGTTCATACTCATAACAATGGGCTGCATAAAGATCAAAGTCCACTCTCATAGTATAACTTACCTTTTCCGCTCTGCCATTTATAATGAATTCAAGGGTATAAATATCTTTCATATTTTTATCATGCCTTATTCCTCAAGAATTCCTTTACTTTTAAGAATATCGAGGTAAGAGTCTAATCCCAGATGGCAGCTTAATAATTTTTTTAGATCATCCTGAGACAATTTCAGTTGTCCCCTGATTTTAGAAGCTATCTTGCCGGGAATATCACCTTTCCCATGAGAAAAATGAACTCTCAGTATTTTCTTATCTTTTACAATCAGCCATCCGTAATTATGACCTGTCTGGCGAATTTGTAAATTTAACTTTTTGAATATTTTTTCAATTTCACTTTTCTTCATCTGTCTTCAATTATCTCCTCAAGATACTGCAGCCACTGGCCAGGTAATTTTCCTAAATTTTCTCTATCGAGCTTAAGATCTTCATAAAGATTAACAATATCAATACAAAGTCCATTAATAGCCTCATATTCCGTATCTCCGGTGGCAAAAGATTCTATATCCGGAAGTGATGCTATAACAGTATTTCTGTCATATTCAATAGTAATATAAACAGGCCTTTTCAGCGTATATTTATGATGCTTTAATGAATTTAATGGAACTATTTTATGATTTTTTTCAATGTTGTTTACTAACGTTCTGGACAGTTTTTTATATTGTTCTTCTGTTAATAACTGGCATTTCATAATGTCATGCCTCCTTTAAGGTTTTTCTTTCTTTTTATTTAATTCTTTTCCTCTTATATCGATTTTACTCCCGTTGTATAAAAAAGCAAGCTTCATCAAACCCCGTAACTCTTCTTCATACCTTCCACTTCTTTTTTAATCTTTTCCCTCAGACCCTCCGGCTCAAGAACCTCCATGTGGCTGCCGTACTGCATGACCCATCTCTGTATTTCCTCCAGCCCTTCTGCCTGCATCCTGAGTGTCATAGAGCCGTCTTCATGGTTTTCTACTTCTGTTATTCTCCTATCGTCTGTAAAATCAAATTCTCTTATCCATCTGCTCTGATATTCGTCTATTCTTATAACAACATCATGAATTTTCCCTTCTTTATCTTTATATATGCCGAAAGATGTGGCCCAGAATTCTTCCGGTATAAAATCTTCTTTTACTTTAAAGGTTTCTCCTGTTGTTTCATGTTCATGGATTCTTCCGGGAGAAAAATAAATAACCTTATTTCTATTGTGGCAGTATGCGGCGAGATACCATTCACCCTTATAATTTTTCATATGGTACGGATCTATCACTCTCCAGCTTTTCTCATTTCGTGAAATGGTGTAATAATATATTTTTAACTGCTTTTTCTCTCTTATTGCATATATAAGATCTTCAAACAGATCCATCCTGATTTTTCTCACAAACCCCAGGTCAAAAGAACAGCTTTTTTGGAAAGCTCCTGTTTCCATTTCAAACTTATCGGGAAGATATTTCTGAAGTTTCGTAAAAGCAGAACGAAGCCTTTCTTCATAGGGAGTATTCTCATACTGGGAAAGAAGTTTTTGCGCAAGGAGTAATCCAAAGATTTCTCCTTCAGACAGAAGCATGGAAGGTAGAAAATATCTTTCTTCAGTATAATAATAGCCTTTATTCATCCGGCAGTATTTTATGGGAGCTTTGAATTCTTTTTTCATTGTCTCTATATCCCTCTCTATGGTCCTCTGGTTTACCTGTAGTTTCCCTGCCAGATACAGAGAAGAAGGATATTTACTGTCTTTTATGAGATCATTTATGAAAATTATTCTGTGAAGCTGGTCTGTCTGCATGGTTTACTCCTTTCAGGTGGTCAGTATATATGAATTTTGCTTACTATTTATAAATTATTTTACTTTTTCTACTGTTTTAAAAATTCCATAAAAAACTATTTTTTCCTCTATGTTTTTATTTTCTTCCCTTATTTATCTTAACAGTATGGTGGCGACAAATGGTGCCGGTGGAAAAATTCTTATAATTTATGATATAATAGTGTGAAATATATAGACTCTAAAATTTTTTCAGGGAGGTTTCTTTATGAAATTATATCTGTCATTGCTCATAATAGCCATTCTTTTTGTATCTTCTCAGGTTTTTGCTCAAACGGCACAGGACTGGAATAAAAAAGGGATAGAATTTTACGGGAAACAGGAATATGAAGAAGCACTCAAATGTTTTGATAAAGCTCTGCAACTTGATCCGACATCGCCGGATCTTTGGTTTAACAGAGGGAATACTTATTTCTGGCTTTTTAATAATGAAAAAGCTTCCGGCTCTTACGGTGAGGTTCTAAAATTAAAACCATCCCATACAAAGGCCCGTTTCTTAAAAGCCTATATACTTAATTTCCTCGGTAAAAATAGTGATGCAAAAGCCTGTCTGGAGGAAGTTTTTATATATGACGGAGATTTGAAAAATATCCGCCTGAATGAGACTATCGGCACTATTCTTATAACACCTCTGAACATAGCAGTAAAAGCCGGCTCAAAGAGTGTTGTAGATTTACTTGTATCAAAAGGTGCAGATGTGAATTTTGTCAAATCTACCAGAGGGGGAAGCACTGAAACTCCGCTCCATACGGCAGTAGGGTGTAAAAATAAAGATCTGGTGAAATATCTTATTTCCTGTGGTGCTGACATGAACATTACGGCAGATGAAGGTATGGTTCCTCTTGCCCATGCCTGTTATGATGGACCTGTAGAGATTGTTAAAATTCTTATAGAGAGCGGTGCCAATCTGGAAGCAAAAGATATGTGGGGTATGACTCCTTTATACTGGGCATGCAGGAAAGGAGATAAAACTATAATAGAATTGCTGATAAAAAGCGGGGCAAATATAAATGCCAGGGATAACGGAAATCAGACTCCTCTTTCCTTTGCAGAAAAAGAGGGAAAACATGAAGTAATAGAACTTCTGAAAAAATACGGTGCAAAAAAATAATTATCTAATATATCAAGGATGTGCATTTATGGAAAATTTTATTTCTGATTTATGTAAGACATCGGGAGAGATATTATTGAAATATTTCGGAAAAGATTTAAATCAAAAGGAAAAAACGGATGCAGGGTTTGTCACTCACGCCGATATAGAATCGGAGAATTATATAATAAGTACTATAAAAAAATCTTTCCCTGAAAGCGATATAGTCGCAGAGGAATCGGGAGAGGATATTAAAAATAATCCCAGAAAATGGATTATAGATCCTCTTGACGGAACTACAAATTTCGCCTCCAGAATTCCTTTTTTCGCCGTATCCGTTGCCCTGGAAGAAGATGGTATTCTTACTCACTCCGGAATTTATAATCCTGTAACAGAAGAATTCTTTTACGGAGCCAGAGGGAAAGGTGTATTTCTTAACGGTGAACCTGTAAAGGTTTCGTCGCAGGATGATATGGCAAAAGCGGTTTTTTCTACAGGTGATTACTATTACAGGGGTAAGAAATTTCAGAAATCTATGGAATTATTCAATAAAATATATGAAATATCAAGAGTCGTCCGTGTATCTGGTTCTGTTGCTCTGGCTCTTGCTTATATTGCTTCCGGGAAATATGACAGTTTCTGGCAGGAGTCATTCAATTACTGGGATGTTGCAGCAGGTATTCTTATGGTGGAAGAAGGAGGGGGAAGGGTAACAGATTTTCATGGCCGGAAGGTAAAAAAAGGATCTTCCATAATAGCTGCGAATAATAGACTGATATCTGATTTATTACCGGCACTATCTAAGTACGGCAACAGGTAATTTAGTAACCGGAATCTTATTTGTCGTAACGTGTCACGCGTCACGCGTTACGCGTTACGATTCTCATATAAATATCTGAGGATTTTCAGTTTATGGAAATTTTACTTGTAACTTTTTCCGCGGAAAACATATACCTTGAATATGCCGCTTATGGTCTTTACTGTCTGAAAGCATATGTGTCGAAAGATAATTTGCCGGTAAATATTTCCGTAAAATGTTTTAACTGTTCCGTATCACTTCCGGAACAGGAGATGCAGAATAAAGAGATAACAGATTTTATAAGAGACAGAGATGTTAAAATTGCCGGATTTGGCTGTTATATATGGAATATGAAGCGTATCCTGTCTCTGTCTTCAATGATAAAAGAGCGCTTCCCTGGTATAAAAATAATATTCGGCGGCCCTCAGATTATGTATAAGCCGGAAGAATTACTTGCCGGCCATCCTTTTATTGATATACTGGTCAGGGGAGAAGGAGAAGAGATTTTTGCCGATCTTGTAAGATATGCCGTTCATCCCGGCGCTAGCCTGGAGGAGATAAAAGGGATTACATTCAGAAAAGACGGCTCTGTTATATCAAATCCTCTGAAAGAAATACTTAATGAACTTGATATCATACCTTCTCCGTACCTTACAGGTTTCTATAAGATAAAAAAAGGATATGTTTACCCGGTTGAAACTACCAGAGGATGTGTTTTTTCATGTGATTACTGCCACTGGGGTATGACAAAACTTCGATTTTTTTCTCTCGAAAGGGTTAAAAAAGAAATAGATTATTTGCTGACAAATATGACCAGTATTTCTATGTTTGTAGATTCTGCCGTTAATTTTGATAAGAAAAGAGCTCTGGAGATTATAAAGTTTATAAACAGCCATAATAAAGGTACACTTATAACCATGTTTCAATCCATTCATTTTATGGATGAAGAATTTATAGAACTTTTAAATAAGTCTGCAGGCATATATTCTGAAATAGGCATACAGAGTTTAAACCCTGTGGCTTTAAAGAATATAAACAGGCGGGTTATAAAAAGAGAGGAATTTCTCAAATTGGGGCTTATGAAACGACCTTTTACCGTCGATCTGATTTACGGCCTTCCGGGAGATAATCTGCAGTTTTTTAAGAAAACCTTTGAAGAGGTTTTTCGTTATACGAACAATATAAGTATGTTTCGCCTGGGAGTTCATCCCGGCACAAAACTATGGGAAAAACAGAAAGAATATAAAATGGAAATCAATGAAGATTATTCCATAATCAGTAATTACTCGTACAGCAAATCGGAGATAGTCCAGACAGAGAGGTTTAAAAGGAATTATGAAGAATTATTCACTCCTGTAGTATGTTCTGAATTTGTCTGGGAAGAAATATCATCAATAGCTGATTCTATAAAACTTTCTGTCTTTGATTTTATAAATAACTATTCAAATTATCTGAGGAAAAATTTCTCCCACGAATATATAAATACAATAAAACATTCGGGAAGAGAAGTAAAACTTCAGTCGTTACGGGAATTTTCCATAGCCTATGGCGGAGAAGTGTTTTAAGGGAACGTAATGCATAATGCGTAATGAGTAATGAAAGTGATTATAGATAATCATAAACAAAAAAGTTTTTTACGCGTCACGCGTCACGCGTCACGATTTGTATAGAGAGGAGAAATATGTTTGAAAAATATACTTGTAACAGGAGGAGCGGGATATATAGGCTCCCATACGGTCAGTTTATTACTGGATAAAGGATATAATACCATTACCTATGATAATCTTTCGGAAGGACACAGGGAAGCAGTCCTGGGAGGAGAGTTTGTAAAAGGAGAACTTGCCGATATTGATTGTCTGAAAGATACTATGACACGTTATTCCGTAGATAGTGTCGTTCACTTTGCGGCAAAATGCTATGTAGGAGAATCTATGGAAAATCCTCAGAAATATTATTATGAAAATGTGGTAAACGGACTTAACCTTTTAAAAGCTATGGTAGAATGCGGTGCGAAACAGATTATTTTTTCATCCAGTGCCGCTACCTACGGTAATCCCCGTCATATTCCCATAACGGAAGAACATCCCACCGAGCCTATAAATACCTATGGATATACAAAACTTGTTTTTGAACATATTCTCAGGGATTATGCCAGGGCTTACGGATTGAAATACATATCTCTGAGATATTTCAATGCCGCAGGAGCAGACCCGAAAGGAAGGATAGGGGAGAATCATTCCCCTGAAACGCATCTTATACCGCTTGTTCTTGATGCTGCTGCAGGCATAAGAGAAAATATTAAAATATACGGCAATGATTATGAAACGGAAGATGGAACATGTGTAAGGGATTATATACATATTCTGGACCTTGCAGAGGCGCACGTACTCGCATTGAAGAAATTATCCGAAGGCGGAGAAAGTTCTGTTTATAATCTTGGTACAGGAAAAGGTAATTCTGTAAAGGAAATAATAGAAGTCGCAAGAAAAGTAACAGGTAAAGAAATTCCAAGTGAAGAAATTCAGAGAAGACCGGGAGATCCTCCGGTTTTGATAGCCAGTTCGGAGAGAGCAAAGAAAGAACTCGGCTGGAAACCGGCTTTTGAAGATATTTACAATATAATAGAAACTGCCTGGAACTGGCACAGAAAGATGGTGAAAAGTTAATCGGTGAAAAGTGAACAGTGAAAAGTGAAAGGTGAGCAGTGAACAGTGCATAGTATGATAACTGGTCACTGATTACTGGTAACTGGTCACTGGTAACTGATCACTGGTAGCTGAAAATGAGTCTTGCCCATGATGTTATAGACAATTTAACAGGCTATTCTAAAGCCATGTATTCTACCTGGTTTTATTACAAAGCAGAGAGATTTCTCTTTGATGCAGGGGAAGGCGTCAGCACTACTCTGAGTAATAAGATTTTTGGTATAAAAAATGTATTTTTAAGCCATGGCCACTATGATCATATAGGAGGACTGGCAGGTATTGTTCTTACAAGAAATTCTGCCATGGGTGATAAGACAAAACCTATGGCAGTATATTATCCGAGAAATGATAATTTTATTGAGCTTCAAAAGGATTATATAAGAAAATGCTGCTATAATCTTACTTATGAACTTACATGGCACCCTCTTGATAAAAATGATGAAGTACATCTTGATTGTGAATCTAAAAATAGATTTATAAGATGCTTCCCGACAGAGCACGCCAGAGGACATCTTACGCTTGGCTATAATCTTCTGGATAAAAGATCAAGATTAAAAAAGAAATTTCTGGAACTTTCCCAGTCGGAAATCGTTAAACTTGTTAAAGACTACGGACAGATAACAGAACCATTATTAGAAGAATTAGAAGAAAGAAATGTTAATACGGAACAACTGAGGTGTCTGTTAAATAAAGAATTCAGGAGAGAAGATTTAACTGAAGAATTGAAAAAACGTAATATTTCTGACGAACATATCAGAATGATTTTGAATCATGCCGGCAAATCTTTTATTACAGAGAATTATGAATGTATTGTGTTAAGTTATGTAGGAGATTCTATGCCTGTATGCCCTGATGATGTGAGGGGAGCAGAGGTTCTCATGCATGAAGCAAGCTTTATTGATAGTGAAGAGAGAAAATATGATATTCATTCAACTCTTGAGGAAGCAATTAATGTGGCTCAGGATGCACAGGTAAAGAGTCTGATCTTATATCACATATCTTCCAGATATAACTGGGATGAAATAAATAAAAAACTTTATTTTATAATGAAAAAAAAAGAACTGACCATTCCTGTAATAGTTGTTATGTCATCACATTTCAGGAATTTATCGCCCGTAAAAGGTTCAGGGAAAAACAGGTAGATGCCTTCTACCGTCACGCTTTACGAGTTACCCGTCACGCCTGATTATAGTACTTGAACCTTCGTGAAAAATGAATTATAATATAACAGCCGACCTGTTTTATGGGAGGAGTTTTGTGAAGTGCTTTTGAAAAGAAATTTCTTTATATTGTCTATTACTTTTTTATTCCTTTTTTCAGTGGTAAAGTTTGATGTGTCATCATCACAGGAACAGAAGGAACAGAAAAAGAGTCCAAAATTATTTCTTTCTTCTATAGACGAGATTTTTTATCTGGTAAAGAAAGAATTTGTATCGAATATAGATGCTAAATCCATGATGGCCGGTTCTATGAAAGAACTGAAGAAAATCCTGCCTGCCGAAGCTGCTAAATTCCTGGAATTGCCTCAAGATGAAAATATTGATGTTCAGATAAGCGTTTATCGTAAAAATCTATCTCAGATTCTGGAAATCTACGGGGAAAAGACAGGAAGGGATCATATTATAAGGTCTGCCATAAACGGACTTATCGAGAGTCTGGATGACCCTTATACCGTTTATTTTGATGAAGATGAATACGAAAGGTTTAATTCTTCCCTTAAAGGGGGAAACTTTTATGGTATAGGAGTTCTTATTGAGGTTGATAAAAATAATGACAATCAGCTCACAGTAGTTGAACCTATGAAGAATACCCCTGCTGAAAGAGCAGGTATTAAAAAGGGAGATATAGTCGTTAAAATTGACAGTATCTCTACAAAGGGACTTTCCATTGATGAAGCTATAGATCTCCTCAGAGGCCCCAGAGGGTCTGTTGTACACCTGTTTATAAAAAGAAAAAACTTGGATGCCCTTCTGGATGTTGAGATTGTAAGAGATAAGATCCATGTTAGCAGTGTGGAAAGTACTATGACAGATGATAAAATAGGTTATATAAAATTGAGTGTTTTCGGAGAAGATACCAATAAAGAACTGGAAGAAGCACTTAAAGAACTGGAAAAGTCCGGCGCAAAAGGATATATACTGGATCTGAGAAATAACGGAGGAGGCTATGTAGTGGCAGCCCTAGATGTTTGTAGTAAATTTATGCCTCCCAATTCTGTAGTTGTTTATATAAAAAGCAGGAAAGAGGAAAATGCTTATAATACATACGGATCGCTCCATAAATCTGTTCCTCTCGCAGTTCTTGTGAATGAATCCAGTGCCAGTGCATCTGAAATAACTGCAGGGGCACTTCAGGATTCTAAAAGAGCTGTCATTATCGGTGTGAAAACCTTTGGAAAGGGTAAGGTTCAGACCATATATGAATTAGAGAGAGGCGGAGGAGCTATAAAAATTACTACTGCTTATTATATGACACCGAATAGAAAGAACATAGATAAAAAAGGTCTGGAACCTGATATTAAAGTGGAAATGGATGCCAGCAAAATCGGTGATAAAGAAGATATTCAGTTGAAGAAAGCAGAAGAGTATTTGCGTGAATATATAAAGTCGTGAAGAGTGAAGAGATTTTATCAGATTATCCTTGAATAAGGGTCGTTTAAACTTCTGCCTTATTTAATACTTAAGCTGGGGTTAGTTACTCTTAACACCTTTAATCCTTGTATAAGGAATATTTTGTGGTGTTTTAGAAACAGTCATCTCTATGGCGGGGAATGAACATTTAATTAATTTTCATTCCTGAATTTCAGGAGATGATTTTTTTTGGCATAAAAATTGCAAAAAATAATCAGTAAATTTATAAAGAATTGGATGGATACAATCAGGAGAAATTTCTGCTAACAGCCATGACCGGCCCGGTCATAACGAAACATGAGAATGTGTGTCTCCCGTCACGCGTTACGTGTTACGATTCTCATATAAATAGGTGAGGAATATTTGGTCTTAACGGAAAGGATTTATATATTTCTTATCGAATTTCTTCCTGTTTACGGTCAATCCTCGCGTCACGCGTCACGCGTCACGCGTCACGACATTAAGTTAGGAGTTAAATATATTGTATTTATATAAAAAAAATCTTTTAAGTTCATTTTGTTTTCTTGCTTTTATGATTTTTCTTTCTCTGAATATAGCTTTATCTCAGGGACAGTCCGTTCCGCCTTTGTCTCCTGCTCCTTCTGTTCTGCCTTCTGCAGTTCCTTCTGTTCTACCCTCTGCAGTTCCTGCTGCTCCGCCTCCTGCTGCTCCTCCTTCTTCTTCCGTCAGAGATGGTGAAGAAAAGTCCCGTGTTCAGATATCTTCTGACCATCTCTCGGGCGATGATAATAAGAAAATGTTTCGCTTCTGGGGAAATGTAAATATTCAACAGAAGGATGGACTTCTTACATCTGACGAAGCCGTTTATAATTCTAAAACGAAAGAAGCTTATGCAAACAGTAATGTAAAATTTACCAGGCCGGGAACTGTCATTACTTCAGATAAGGTAACTGTTTATTATGAAGAAAAAAGAGGCATATGGGAAGGAAATGTTCATATAGTCCAGGAGAAAAATAAAAAGGGAGACCAGCCTATTAAAGGTGGACCAGTTAATCTTTACTGCGATTCCCTTGAGTTTTTCTGGGAAAAACCCAGAAAAGGCATAGCTTCCGGCAAGGTCAAGGTAGATCAGAGTGATAAACATGTATCCTGTGATAAGGCTACCTATACGGAAGACCCTCAGACTGTTTTGATGGAAAATAATGTGAAACTCGAAAGAGATGACGGCTCATGGATGACATGTGACAAAATGACCCTGCATGTAAAAGAAGAAACAGTTGAGGGAGAAGGAAATGTTAAAGGCGATTTTGTAGTGGATAAGAATAAACTTGAATGAAACAGTTTTAAAGTTTATGGTTTAAAGTTTTTTTACTATCAACTTTATTTATAGAAAGGAATTATATGGACGAATTTAAATCCGGTTTTCTTACAATCGTAGGTCTTCCCAATGTCGGAAAATCTACTTTATTAAATAATCTTATAGGAAGCAAAGTATCCATCGTTACTTCAAAACCTCAGACTACAAGAGACAATGTTAAAGCCATACTTACTACTGAAAAAATGCAGATTGTGTTTATAGATACGCCGGGATTACACAGAGGAAAAGATCTTCTGGGAAAAAGAATGTCCCGTCATATTACGGAAGCTATTGACGGTGTTGATCTTGTTTTACTTCTTGTAGATGCAACGGAAGAACCGGGGCCTGAAGATAAATTTGTGCTGCGATGGCTTTCTTCCAATCTGAAAATGCCAGGAAAAGAAGAGGTAAAACCTGTATTTTTACTTCTTAACAAGGTAGACATGCTTGAAGATAAGTCAAAAGTTCTGACCTTAATAGATTATTATAAAGATAAATTCTCTTTTAAAGAAATCATACCTCTCTCAGCACTTAAAGGTGATAACTGCGATGTGCTTCTGGATGAAATATATAAAATACTGTCTCCCGGCCCTGCCTATTATCCCCCTGAAGACATAACAGACCAGGAAGAAGATTTTATTGTTTCCGAGTTAATAAGAGAAAAAATTCTTCTTGTTACACATCAGGAAGTGCCTTATTCCGTGGCAGTGAGAGTTACGGAGATTACAGAAAAAAAAGAAGGTGAACTTCTTTTTATATCTGCTATCATATATGTCGAAAAAGACAGTCAGAAAGGTATTTTAATAGGTAAAAAAGGAGCTATGCTGAAAAATATAGGCTCCATGGCGAGAGTATCTATTGAAGAGGTACTGAAAACAAAAGTTTATCTTGAACTTACAGTTAAAGTAAAAGAAAAATGGCGCAGCAGCGAGAAAATACTTAAAGACTGGGGATATTAATCAGTGAGCAGTGACCAGTGAGCAGTGAAAAGTAGGGGCGGCTGTGTTCGCCTGTTATCCGATGAAAATACGCATTACCCGTCACACGTTATGAACCACCCGTCACGCGTTACGCGTTACGCGTCATGATTTAATTTCAGGAGAGATTTACGTGAAAAAAAGATATTGATTGTAGAAGATGAACCTATGCTTGTAAAAATGATGGGCCTCATACTTGACGGGTATAACCTGGTTGTTGCTAAAGATGGCACTGCAGGAGTAAAGATGGTAAAAGAAGAAAAACCTGATATTGTTTTCATGGATTTAACATTGCCCGGTCTTAATGGTTATGAAGCTTTAGAGGAAATAAGAACCTTTTCTGAAACTGTACCTGTTATTGCCATGAGCGCTCAAAAAATGTCTCTTTCGGAAATAAAAGAATACGGTTTTGATGATTACCTGGAAAAACCTTTTGACCCCATGGTTTTGTTGAAAAAAATCGAAGATTTTTCATGAAGAATGATTGGTAAAAAATACATTTTTCTTACCTGATATAAGATGAGCAGGAAAAGCCTGAAATTTATAGAATTATCTTTTTAACAACTTTATACAAAATCCTCGCGTCACGCGTTATGCGTCACGCGTTACGTTAATTCAGAGGGCTTTTTTATGGATGCACAGTTTATTCAATCAGTTGTACAAGAGGTTGTGAAAAATTACATAGGAAATAGAGAGCAGGGAAAAAATAAAATCTCTGTCGGAGTTTCTAACAGACATATTCATGTGTCCAGAGGCGATCTTGACATTTTATTTGGAGAAGGTTATAAACTGAGAAAATTTAAAGATCTTTCCCAACCCGGTCAGTATGCTGCAGAAGATATGGTAACACTTGTAGGACCTTCAGGTGTTAAAACAAAGGTGAGAATCCTCGGGCCTGAAAGGTCAAAAACACAGGTAGAGATTTCCATGACAGACGGTTTTGAGCTTGGATTAAAACCTCCTGTCAGAGATTCCGGAGAGCTTGCAGGGACACCGGGTATATCGGTTGTGGGCCCTGGAGGCTCTGTTACTATTAAAGAAGGAGTCATATGTGCCTGGAGACACATACATATGACCCCTGAAGATGCCGCAAAATTCGGACTCTCGGATAAACAGTATGTAAAGGTAAAAACTTTCGGTGATAGAGGTCTGATTTTTGACAGAGTACTCGTAAGGGTAAACAGTCAGTATAGCCTGGAAATGCATATAGATACGGATGAAGCAAATGCAGGTTTTATTAAAAATGGTGATCAGGTAGAGATATTACTGACCTGAGCAAAAAGTCTTGCTCCCGTCACGCATTACGCGTCACGAGAGCAAATATCTATTATTTATACTCACCACAGTAATATAGCGTGAACTGAAATCTTATTGTTTTTAAGAAAATATAAATTAAGAAATTGCCTTAAATTTTAAAGCTGATAGCTGATAGCTGATAGCTGTCAGCTGATTATGAAAGGGGGTGACTACCCTGAATTTAGAAGCACTCGGAATGATTGAAACTAAAGGACTTGTTGCCATGATAGAGGCATCTGATGCTATGGTGAAAGCTGCAAATGTGAAACTTGTAGCCTATGAAAAAATAGGAGGCGGTTTCGTTACTGCCCTCGTAAGAGGTGATGTGGCAGCAGTAAGAGCAGCTACAGACGCAGGAGCTGCAGCAGCAAGAAAGGTTGGAGAACTGGTAGCAGTTCATGTAATTCCAAGACCTCATCCGGATCTTGATGATGTTCTCCCTATTAAATATAGAGGTGAAGCACCGGCTGAAGGTGAAGTTGAAAAGAAAAAGAAAACCAATTTGTAATAAAAGGATCGTGACGCGTGACGCGTAACGCGTGACGCGTCGCGGATTTTATTGAGAAATTATGGATTCAGAGTATTTAAATAGTTTAATAGAAGAAATTACTAAAGAAGTACTGAGACGTCTTGAGGGAAAAGATAAATATTCTTTATCTTCTTCTTTACCGTCAGTCCTTGTACCTCTGTCTTATGAACCGGTAACATGGGAAAAAACCTGTGCACAGGTCAGGGAACTCTCTTCCTGTCATGGTTTCAGAACAGTAATTGTGGCAGACGGAAAAGACCAGGATATGGCAGAAAAACAGTTCGAGAAAAATTCTGTGGAATTTTATATGTGCAATCAGGTAAACAGAATCTCTTCCGAAGTGTTTAAATGCGTAAAACTTGTTCTTGTACCTCTGTTTTCTCCCTACAATCTCAGCCGTGTCGCCAATATTACACCTCACATGACTGTAGAATGGATTGTTCTGGAAGCACTGCAGAGAGGGATAAAGATTATAATTGTAAGAGACGGATTCTGTCCTGACTCTCAGTTGAGAAAATTTGAAGGCCTGTCTGAAGGCCCTTCTGATTTTTATGACATTATCAGAAACCATGGCAAAAGACTTGCTTCCTGGGGAATTAATTTTATAAATCTTTCGTCTCTCAAAACTTCAGTGGAAAGTGAATTTACAGTTTCTGAACCTGTAAGACAGCAGAAAAAAGGAAAAGAGGTTGTTACTAAAGAAGATGTCCTTTCATTTGCAATGTCAGGAAAAAATCTTATGGAAGTATCGGGTAATTCTATAATAACCCCTCTGGCCAGAGATATTGCAAAAGAAAAAAATATAGAAATAAAGTTTAGAGTTTAGATTTTTCTTGAAATAGAAATATTTAGAGTTTTCTTTAAAATCTTCTCTGAAAATTTAAACTGTAAATTTTACACTGACAGTCCTCGCGTAACGCGTTACGCGTTACGCGTCACGATTCGTATAACCAATGAGAGGAGCTATATTATTATGAAACTCGATCCTAAAGAAGTAAATTTCATAGTTGAAGAAGTTCTTAAAAAGCTTACTGACAGTAAAGTGGTAAGTTCAGGCAGTAAACAGACACGAACAGGTATATATGATAGTATGGATAATGCCATAGACGCAGCCTATAATGCCCAGAAAGAACTTCTTAAACTTGGTGTGATGAAAAGAAAAGAAATAATTGAACAGATAAGAAGAGTTATGAGAACCCATGTTAAATTCCTGGCAGAAGCTGCCGTCGCTGAAACAGGTATGGGAAGAGCAGATCATAAGATAAATAAAAATCTCCTTGCCATAGATAAAACTCCAGGTGTGGAAGATCTTTCTTCCACTGCCTATACGGGAGACAGGGGACTGGCTCTTGTTGAAATGGCTCCTTACGGACTTATAGGCAGTATAACACCTTCTACTAATTCAACGGAAACGGTAATAAATAACAGTATAGGTATGATTGCTGCAGGCAATTCCGTCGTATTCGGCCCCCACCCTGCTGCAAAAGGTGTGAGCCAGAAAGCTGTGGAATTGATCAATAGTGCCATACAGTCTGTCGGAGGCCCTGTAGATCTTGTTACAACTGTGGCTGAGCCTTCCATAGAAGCAAGCCAGACTCTTATGAAACATCCAAAGGTCAGACTTCTTGTTGTGACAGGTGGACCGGCCGTGGTTGACCTTGCCATGAAATCAGGTAAAAAGGTTATAGCAGCAGGTCCTGGAAATCCTCCCGTAGTGGTGGATGAGACTGCCGATATACCTTCTGCGGCGAGGGATATAATTCTCGGTGCATACCTTGATAATAATATTTTATGTATTGCGGAAAAAGAGATTTTTGCCCTGAAAAAGATAGCAGATCATCTGAAATCGGAAATGTGCCGGCAGGGCGCCTATGAACTGAGTCCCAGAGATTTAGAGAAACTTATGGAACAGATAATTACAGGGAAAGACCACCTGGGCTTCGGTCTGCCCAATAGAAACCTGGTAGGGAGAAATGCTTCCGTAATAGCAGCCACCATTGGCCTCAGAGTACCTGAAGAAACGAAAATTTTAATCGCAGAGGTTCCGCCATCTCATCCTCTTGTCATGATGGAACAGCTTATGCCTGTGATTCCTTTTTCCAGAATTGATTCTTTCGAAGAGGCCCTTTCATGGTCATTAAAGGCAGAACATGGTTTTTATCATACCTCTGCAATGCATTCCAGAAATGTAGAAAACCTGAGCCTTATGGCATCAGTTGTAAATACGACAATCTTTGTGAAAAATGCCCCTACCTGTGCAGGACTTGCTATGGGAGGAGAAGGATTTACTACCTTCACAATAGCCTCTCCTACAGGAGAAGGACTCACTTCTGCAAGAACCTTTACAAGACAGAGAAGGTGCACTCTCGTAGATTATTTTAGAATTATTTAATACGTGAAGCGTGAAGCGTGAAGGGTATTAATTCTTACCCTTTACTCCTCACCCTTCACGACTTTAAAGGTGAGATATTTTGTATACTCCCGAAGAAATAAAAAAATCAGTAAGAGAAGCAGGTATTGTCGGAGCCGGTGGTGCAGGTTTTCCTGCTTATGTAAAATATAATGCACACGTTGATACTGTGATAGTTAATGCCGCAGAATGCGAACCGCTCCTCAGAGTTGATCAGCAACTGGCTGCCAGAGAAACGGAAAAACTCCTTAAAGGACTTGAACTTGCCTGTATTGCTACAGGTGCTTCAAGAGGCGTTGTGGGTATTAAAGGAAAATGTAAAAAAGCTATTTCCTCTATCGAACAGGTACTGAAAGCCGGTAATTTCTCTGTCCCTGTAACAGTTCACCTGCTCAAAAACTATTATCCTGCCGGAGATGAACATGTTCTGGTTTATGATGTTACAGGAAGAATAGTCCCCGAAGGCGGTATTCCCCTTGAGGTAGGAGTAGTTGTAAATAATGTAAATACCCTCCTGAATGTGGCGGATTCCATGAAAGGGTTGCCTGTAACAGACAGACCCCTCACAATTACGGGAGAGGTTGAAAAACCTGTTACAGTCAGACTTCCTGTAGGAACTTCCATAAGAGAGGCTATTGCCGTTGCAGGAGGGGCGACAGTGAAAGATTTTGTTGTAGTCTCAGGCGGCCCTATGATGGGAAAGCTTGTAGAAGATATTGACAGTCCTGTTACTAAAACTACGAGCGGTCTTATAGTGCTTTCATCTGAGCATAAGCTTGCCCTTCATATGTCGGAAAGACATGGAACCGTAAGGAGACTTGCTGCGGAAGTGTGTTGTTCCTGCAGAGTCTGTACGGATATGTGTCCGAGACATATGCTCGGCCATTGCCTTAAACCTCATAAGGTTATGAAGAGTATATTTTTAGGTATGCCTGTTAAAGATCATACACAGGCTTTTCTGTGTGTCGAATGTTCTGTCTGTGAAATAGCATGCTTTATGGGGCTTTCGCCTAAAAAAGTTTTTATGGAATTGAAACAGGATATGTTCGGACATGGCATAAAAAATCCTCACAGAAACAGAGACCTTTCTCCTCATAATCTCAGAGAGGAACACAAGTTGCCGGTAAAGAGAATATTATCTCAACTGGATCTGTTAAGGCTTGAACATGATGCTCCTTTCTCTGATTTAACTTATGCTCCTTCAAAGGTTATCATACCGTTAAAACAGCATATAGGAGCACCTTCGCTCCCTGTAGTGAAAGCAGGAGATAAAGTTACCAGGGGAGACTTGATTGCTGAAATCCCGGAAGGTTCCATCGGTTCCCGCTACCATGCCAGTATATCGGGAGTCGTTACGGAAATTACAAAAAATTCAATTATTATACAAGAAAGGTAGCTTCTCGATAAGGATCAGGTATTACCTGCCACGCGTCACGCGTCACGCGTCACGCGTCACGATTGAAAGCTGAAAGCTAACAATGAATAATGCAATAGGAATTATAGAATTTAACAGTATAGCAAGAGGAATTAATGCGTGGGATGCCATGATGAAGGCAGCTACTGTGAATATGGTTGTTTCTGCCCCTGTGTGTCCCGGAAAATATGTGATTATTATCTCCGGGGATGTGGGAGCAGTGGAAACTTCGGTTAAGACAGGACGTGAGATGGCAGGCCGTTTCTGGATTAACAGTACTGTTATTCCCAATATTCACCCTGAAGTAATCCCTGCTATGTCGGCTACAGTGGAAGTTCCAGAAATACAGTCTCTGGGAGTTATTGAAACCTATTCAATAGTGTCTGCCATAACATCGGCAGATGCGGCAGTAAAGGCTGCTACGGTAAAATTAATAGAAATAAGAATTGCCCGCGGTCTTGGCGGGAAAGGTTTTGTCTTCCTTACGGGTGATGTGGGAGCAGTTCAATCTGCAGTAAAGGCAGCTATTGAGAGTGCAACAGGTGAAGATCTGATTACCGAAAGTGTCGTGATCCCGTATCCCCATCACAGTATAAGGGAAAGATTGTGGAGTTAAAGGGAAATATAAGTGCCTATAGAATGTATTATGAATAAATAATCTGACGGTGCGCATCATGCGTCATGCGTCACAAAAGAGAGGTGTTTTTCTTGAGTATTTTAGCCCTTGGTATGATTGAGACAAAAGGTCTTATAGGAGCCATTGAGGCTTCTGATGCAATGGTTAAAGCCGCAAACGTGGAACTAATAGGCGAAGAAAGGATAGGTTCTGCCTATGTAACAGTCCTTGTAAGAGGAGATGTGGGAGCAGTAAAGGCCGCAGTAGATGCAGGTGCGGAAGCTGCAAGAAAAGTAGGAGAACTTATATCTGTTCATGTCATCCCACGCCCTCATGAAGAAGTGGAAAAAATTCTTCCGAGAAAATTTAAATTTTAAATGAGAGGTTGTCTTTATTATGAAAGTAATAATTGGCAGTGATCATGGAGGTTTTGACCTTAAAGAAGTCTTAAAAAAATATATAAAAACACTCGGACATGAAGTAACTGATTATGGAACTTACAGTAAAGATCCTGTAGATTATCCGGATATTGCCTTCCTTGTAGCATCTACTGTAAGCAAAGAGGGTAATTCTCTCGGTATAATTATTGACGGTGCAGGATGCGGCAGTGCCATAACAGCCAACAAAGTACCGGGAATTCGCGCTTCTGCCTGTTATGACTGTTTTACTGCCTGGAATTCACGGGCCCATAATGACGTAAATGTCCTTACCCTTGGCAGTAGAGTTACAGGAGAAGAGTTAGTAAAAAGAATTGTATTTACATGGCTTTCTACTGACTTTGAAGGCGGCAGACATTCAAGAAGGGTTGCCAAAATAATGGATGTAGAAAGAAAGCATGTTAAAGGGTAACAGCTTACCCCGCGTCACGCGTCACGCGTCACGCTTCACGAACTAAAAAAGGCAGGTGTAACCAGGTGGATATGGATTTAAAACAATTGGTTGAAGCTATAACAAAAGAAGTGGTAAATAAACTTGAAGTAAGTGCTCCTTCGGTAAAGCCTGAGCAAATCTCAGGAAACTCTCCGGCAGGACTTGTTGTCCTGGGAGGAGGAGAAGAAGGATTTGATGAAGCTTTTCAGACCCTCAGAGCTATGGTGGGCCAGGGCTGTAACTGTGCCTGGGCCATATCTAAAGAAGCAAGAGAAAAACTGGGAGAAGAAGGTCTCAGAAAAATAAATCCTCATGTAAAACATGTAGAAAAAGATGTTACAAAAGAGATTTTTAATATGGTGAAAGATGTAAAAGCCGTTATTGTACCAATCTTAACCATGGCGGATGCCTTTAAGATTTCATCTCTTATAGGTGACACTTTTATAAGTAAAATAGTGCTTCAGGCTCTTTATATGGGCAAAAAAGTCGTATGTGCTCCCGATGGAATCTTTTTATCCCTCTCTATGTCGTCAAAAGAAAGTGTTTGCACTAACTCCAGACTTGATGCCAGATTAAAAGAAAGACTCGATCATCTGAGAAGTCTCGGTATTGAACTGGTACCTCTGAAGAATTTCAGAGACCATCTTTCTGAGCTTACAGCATCAAAGATGCCGGAAAAATCAAGCCTTACATGTTCCTGGTCAAAAGGAGGAGAATGCGGCGGATGCGGTCTCTGTGTTCAGGGCATAACTGCCAACGTGGAAGCCATAGTTGAAGCAGGAGCAACCCGCGTGGGAGCCTCACCGGGAGTATCAGGAGATATTAAAATAAATCTGGCAGAACTCATAGATCATACACTCCTGAAACCTGAAGCAACAAAGCAGGAAATAATAAAACTCTGTGAAGAAGCAAGGAAATATAAATTTGCCTCTGTCTGTATCAACCCGACCAATGTCGCCCTTGCAAGGGATTTACTGGCTGGAAGCCCGGTAAAGGTATGCACTGTAGTAGGGTTCCCTCTCGGAGCAGATACTTCTGTGACAAAAGCAATGGAAACTCGAGATGCTGTGGCAAACGGAGCAGATGAAATAGACATGGTTATAAATGT
>JAKPQU010000407.1 GCA_029555925.1 Bacillota bacterium | reverse complement strand
AAAGGAACCGCTGTGAGCGGACTTATAAGCAAAAACTAATTTTGGAGGTCAGATATGGCTGAAAAAGAAAAAAAATCACTTACCGTCAAAATAACAGGAGTCCTGCCAAGTATCAATGTAATAGAAACTTCAGATTATAAGGATTTCGACAGTCTGGTTAAAGAATATATAAATAAAACCGGAGGCGTGCTAACCAAGATCATAATAAATGAAAAAGAAGTTCCTATGAAGTTTTATGATGAAATAAAAACATCGTTTTTCGAGGGTGGAGAAGTAATCGAACTTGAATTTTCAGACAGAAATTATGTGCTTATGAACCTTTTTGAAAGCGGAAAAGACTATATAAATAAAATTAAACAGAACCTTGACAGTGTTTCCCGGCAGGCTCTTCTGGACAGCCAGCAGTCGCATGAGATGCTTCAGGCTGTAGCTGAAGGTTTTCAGGCAATGATAAATATAATAATGATTGCAGAGAATCAGATGTTTTTTGGCAAGGCTATCCATACTCCAGAACAGCTAGATAAGATAAAAAAAGTTGTATCCCAGATAGTTAGCTCCCAGGAAAAAAAAGATTCTGTAGATCTTTCGGACATAATAGACTTTGATCTTCCACAGACTCTTGAAACCTTCAAGGAAATATTTGAAAATGCCGAAAAAGAAATGAAAAAAGAAAAGAGCAATTAAACTTACATAAAACGCACCCCGGTTATTCTGACTGGGGTGCGTTTTATGTAACAAAAGCTTTATTATTATTTTGTGGCTATTATCTTGTCCAGTTTTACTATCTCTACAACTTTTTTTACATTGGGACTGTTGATGTTATGAATCTCCATTTCACCGCCATCCTTCTTGAAGTCCGCAAAGAAATAAAATATTCTTCCCAGTCCGCTGCTGTCAATATACTCCAGCTTACTCATATCTATTATTACTCTCTTTACACCCGATGCTTTAAGATCAGAAAGAACATTCTTCAGATCGGCTGAATTAGTTATGTCTACTCTGCCTTCAAGGTA
>JAKPQU010000380.1 GCA_029555925.1 Bacillota bacterium | reverse complement strand
CATTCTTTTCTATTTACTTTTTTCCTGTTATAATTACGTTATTATGAACTTAAAAGACACCCTCCCTTAATCCCTCCCTCAAGGGAGGGAAATAAGACGTTATTCCATAAGGGTAATATTAATTTATAAAATCTTTTTTCTAAACTTAATGACATTGCGCGTTACGCGTTACGGGAGGAAGACTTTTATTACATGCTTATGCTCAGGTCAGTAAATTATAGATTCTTTATGAAAATAACTATAATTTATACTTCTTATATATAGTTAAATATCCTGCTTTTCACTTTTCACTCTTCACTCTTCACTTCCCTTGACTGGCAGTATTTTTTAAATTATAATATTTATCAAAAGACTAAATATTAAGAGAGATAAGGGATTTTGATCTTCTAAAAAATTACAGATAATATTATCTGTAGATACCTCTTTATTAAAATCTCTGCCTCTCCTGTTATAAGGTGTGACTATGCCATCTGTAAAGATTCTAATTGTTGAAGATGAAAAAATTTCAGCTATGGCTATAGGAAAAATGCTTGCAGATCTGGGATATACATTGACAGGTATAGCTATCTCAGGTGAAGAAGCTATCAGAAAAGCATCTGACGTACAGCCTGACCTGGTTCTTATGGACATCAAGTTAGACGGCCTCCTTGATGGGATAGAAACTGCTGAAACACTGAACAGACTTTACAATATACCTGTAGTATATATTACAGCCTATGAAGACGAACAGATCTTTCAGAGAGCAAAACTGACAGCGCCCTTTGGATATATGATAAAACCTTTTGACGAAAGATTGCTCCGTATTAATATAGAAATAGCAATCTATAAACACCAGGTGGAGCAGAAATTAAAAGAAAAAGCTCTGGAGGAGGAAAAAGAAACATATCGCCTGAATCTTGAAGCTATTTTCAGGAGCCTTGAAGAGGGAATTATTTCTGTAGACAGGAATTTAAATATAATTCATTTAAACCCTGCAATTAAGAATATCTGCGGCTTTTCTGCCGAAGATACAGGCAAACCTTTCAGAATGTTTAAAAATAATAGCTGCAGTAAGTGTATTGAAATGCTTGAGGAAACAATAACAAGAAAACAGCCGGTAAAAATAGATCGTTTCGAATGTGAACAGAATAACTCTTCTAAAAAAGTGTTCTCTATCAGTTCCGTTCCTCTTATAGACGAAAAAGGTCTGTTCTCAGGAGCAGTGCTGGTACTCAGGGATAAAACACAGATAGATGTTCTTGAAAAAGAACTCGAGGAAAGAAGAAGCTTTTACAATATAATCGGGAAAAGTAAAGAAATTCAAAAGATCTATGATCTCATAGAAATTCTTTCTGATGTTCAGAGTACTGTACTCATAACAGGAGAGAGTGGCACAGGTAAAGAACTTGTAGCAGAGGCCCTTCATTATAAAGGTATACGCAGTAATAAGCCCCTTGTAAAACTGAACTGCACAGCCCTTTCGGAGAGTTTACTCGAAAGCGAACTCTTCGGCCATGTGAAAGGAGCTTTTACAGGAGCTATGAAAGATAAGATAGGACGTTTTCAGAAAGCTGACGGAGGCACAATTTTTCTGGACGAAATTGGTAATATATCCTCCAATATGCAGCTTCATCTCCTCAGAGTTCTTCAGGAAAGAGAATTTGAGCAGGTAGGAGGTAATGAAACTATTAAAGTAGATGTAAGGGTCATTGCAGCTACCAATGAAGATTTAAAGGAAAAAGTCAGACTCGGCCAGTTCCGGGAAGATCTTTATTATCGTTTGAAGGTAGTGGAAATAAAATTGCCTCCACTCAGAGAAAGAATTGAAGATATACTTTTACTGTCGGAGTTTTTCATTCAAAAATTGAATAAAAAATTTAACAGGAATATAACCGGCATATCATCCAGTGTTCAGAGAATTTTTATGGAATATTCGTGGCCGGGAAATATCAGAGAACTTGCACATACTGTAGAACATGCTTTTATCCTCTGCCGTAACTCTGTTATAACAGTAGATGATCTGCCAGGTGATCTGAGGGAACCATCCTTTTTACCGGGATCTGATAAAATAGAAAATGAAAAAGAGATAATTTTGTCCGCTCTGGAAAGATTCAGATGGAATAAGACCGATACAGCCAGATTTCTTGGTATGAGCCGCCAGACTATTTACAGAAAAATTAAAGAATATAATATTTAACATCGTGAAGGGTGAAGAGTGAAGGGTGAAGGGAAAGAGGTTTTGTTAAATATTATAGTTACTTTCATAACTATCCATAAATAATGACCTCGTAATGCGTAAAGCGTAATGCGTGATGCGCAGGGATTAAACCCGTGACGCGTCACGCGTTACGCGTCACGACGACTTAAATTCTAATAAGTTATGAAATACACTATATTTATGCTCAGGTCAGTAACTGATACCAAATTGCTTTAATTAAACTGAATAATTTGAATAACAGGTAAATACTGTCTGCCTGCCTGATGCTCCTCCGAAAAAAATCTAAACTGGAACGTTTATAACAGTTACAGCTTATATCATGCTACTTTATAGTTAGTTTCATAACTATCCATAAATAATGACCTCGTAATGCGTAAAGCGTAATGCGTGATGCGCAGGGATTAAACCCGTCACGCGTCACGCGTTACGCGTCACGACAAACTTAAATTCTAATAAGTTATGAAATACACTATACATTATAATTCAATAAAATATACCTGTGCTGCCGTGATATTTTTTCTCCGGAACACCAGGCAGGCAGACTACTATGTCTAAAGCTAAATAGTATGAAATAAGGGAATGTTCCCATCCCGATATACTTTGTGCATAAGTCCTGTTACGAACTGTCATGTTACATAATGTCATTATGTTACATGTTTACATTTTCCGTGAAAGTTCTTTCGTGGCTTTATTTTATTTTATTTTTACTGTTTTGCCTGTCATTTCAATCTGCTATGATATTCTTCCTGGTTTTATTGTAATTTTTATACGATATGGCATTTATCCTGCCTTATGGTATGTGTGTTGGATTGATACTTTTAAATATTACTTTTTGTTAAGTTTTTATAGAATTATTGCAGGGGGGGATAGGCAGATGGAATAATTGATTTGTTGAAGGGACTGTGATTATTTATATGCATTCAGCTTTGAGAGAGGGGTAGGAGTATGAAAATAATAGATAAAATAAGTATTAAATGGAAATTGATGTTTTTTGTTATTCTGGCTGCAGTGCCGGTAATTTTACTCGGACTATTCAGTTATAATACAGCCAGGAAGGAAATAATAAAACAGATTGAAGATAATCTGTCAAAAGAGACTCTTATAATTTCTCAGGAAGTAAAAAACGTGTACAATTGTATAGATAATAAATCTAAAAAAGATGAGCAGATTTATCAGAAGATTTTGCTTGACAGTCTGTCGAAACTGGTTATAGGGAAAACAGGATATGTTTTTATTCTGGACGGGAGCAGGGGAGAAAACAGGGGTAAATATATTTTATCTTCCGGAAGAAAAAGAGACGGAGAAAATGTATGGAATGCTAAAGATTCATCCGGTAAATTATTTATTCAGGATATGATAAATGCGACAACAGGATTAAAAGATGGAGAAGTATATACCATCTATTATCCCTGGCAGAATAAAGGTGAGAATAAAGCGAGGATGAAAATCGCTGCCTGTTCCTATTTCCCCGAATGGAACTGGGTTATAGGATGCAGTGCCTATCATGAAGAGTTTCTTGACGGGTTAAATCAGATAAAATTAATTGCCGTAACTGTAGCCTTTATTGCTATAATACTGACCGTATTATTCGGACTGTTCATTGTTCATAATATAACCGGTATAATTAAGAGTTTACAGCAGGAAACAGCGAAGCTTATTCAATCAACGACTTCCGGCAAACTGGATGTCAGGGGAGAGCCGGAAAAGATTAATTTTGAATTCAGAGCTATTATAGAAGGCATAAACGGCCTTCTTGATGCGGTCATAGGGCCTCTTAATGTGGCAGCAGAGTATATTGATAGGATTTCCAAAGGAGATACTCCTCCGAAGATCACAGATTCCTATCAGGGAGATTTCAATGAAATTAAAAATAACCTGAATAACTGTATTGATGCGATAGGAGGACTCGTTACAGAAACAGGCGTTGTAATAAATGCCGCTAAAGAAGGTAATCTGAATGTAAGGGCAGATGCAGATAAACTTCAGGGTGTATATCGTAAAATTCTGAAAGGATTTAATGAATCCCTGGATCTAATCATCAATCCTCTCTATGTGGCAGCAGATTATATTGCCAGAATAAGCACGGGGAATATGCCGGAAAAAATTACCGCTTCTTATAACGGAGATTTCAATGTAATTAAACATAATATAAATCAGCTTATAGATGCACTGAACGGTATAACTGTCATAGCAGAAAAAATTTCAGATGGTAATCTAAATGTAGAGATCATTGAGAGGTCAGGCCAGGATAAACTTATGCAGTCCTTAAAGGAAATGGTGTCCTGTATTATGTCCCTCATAAATGAAGTGGACAAACTTACCCTGGCAGCAGTAGAGGGAAGACTGAGCGCAAGAGGGGATATATCAGGCTTCAGCGGGGATTTCAAAAAGATCGTGAAAGGTATAAATGATACCCTTGATTCTGTAATAAACCCTTTGAATGTTTCTGCAGACTATGTGGAACATATAAGTAAAGGTAAGATACCTTCAAAGATTACGGAAGACTATAACGGAGATTTTAATAAAATTAAAAATAATATGAATGTTCTTATAGATACTCTGAATCATATTACCGTTATTGCAGAAGAAATTTCCGGTGGTAATCTGAATGTACAGGTTCAGGAACGTTCTGAAAATGATAAGCTTATGAAGGCTCTGAAACACATGGTTTTATATCTTCAGGAGATTGCCTCTATTACAGGGGAAATATCCGGAGGGAATCTTATGGTAGAAGCGAGAGCTGCTTCAGAACAGGATAGTCTTATGAAATCACTCAACCAGATGGTTGTTAATCTGAGGGATTTTGTCAGTAGATTGAATTATGCAGCTGATAATGTAGCAAGAGGAAGCCGTGAAATGAACAACACTTCAGAACAGTTATCCCAGGGTAATACGGAACAGGCAGCTTCTGCTGAAGAAGTTTCTTCTTCTATGGAGCAGATGGCAGCAAATATAAAACAGAATGCTGATAATGCATATCAGACGGAAAAAATTGCTCTCAAGGCATCAGAAGATGCAAAAGAAGGAGGTAACTCGGTAATAGAAACAGTAGAAGCCATGAAAAAGATAGCAGGAAAGATTGCTATTATAGAAGAGATAGCAAGACAGACAAATATGCTCGCTCTGAATGCGGCTATAGAAGCGGCAAGAGCAGGGGAGCACGGTAAAGGGTTTGCCGTTGTGGCGGCAGAGGTCAGGAAGCTTGCAGAGAGAAGCCAGGTGGCAGCCCAGGAAATCAGTGAACTGTCTGCAACAAGCGTGAAAATAGCAGAGAAAGCCGGCGATATGCTTGCCAGAATGGTACCTGATATACAGAAAACGGCAGAACTTGTCCAGGAAATAAGCTGTGCAAGTAATGAACAGAGTACCGGATCGGAACAAATAAACAGGGCCATTCAGCAACTGGATCTTGTAATTCAGCAAAATTCAGGTGTTTCTGAAGAACTTTCCTCTACGGCAGAAGAATTGTCTGGCCAGGCAGAACAACTGCAGGAAATCATATCTTTCTTTAAGCTGGACAGGAACAGTAAATTTTCAGAACAGCCATGTGTTATAAAAAAAGCCAGAGGAGACGGCGGTAATGGCAAGAAAAATCCTGTAAAACTGCTATCCGGTAAAATTCTTGAACTGGGTACACTTGATAATGATGACCATGAATATGTAAGGTTTAATACTTTTTGAACTTTATCTGATGGTGGATGGCTCAATCATTTTTAAAGAGGGAACTACGGGAGGTACAGAGTGTGAGTTTACATAAAAAAACCTTTTTTATCATATTCACAACTTTTATCATTTTCCTTTTGATTTTATATGGTATCTTAAATTATTTTTTTCTGGAGAATATTTCCAGGCTGGAAAAAGAATACACAGAGCAAAATCTGGAAAGAGCTTTAAATGCCATAAAACATGACCAATCTGTTATAGGTAAGTTGAATACTGACTGGGCAGCATGGGATGACACATACATGTTTATCCTGGATAGAAATGAACATTATATAAGGGTAAATATCCTGGAGAAAGTCTTTGCCGAGCAGAATATAAATCTTATGATTTATACGGATGCTGCCGGCCATTTTATTTATGGAAAATATTTTGATCTGGAACAGGAGAAATTTATAGCTGTTAAAGATGATTTTTTTAAAGATATTATTTCTGAGAACAGAATCCTTACAGAACATAAAGATACGGAAAGCAGTGTGGCAGGGATTATTCTTCTTAAAGAAGGACCTATGCTTATCGATGCCCGTCCTGTAATTACAAGTCAGTTTAAAGGCCCGATAAGGGGCACACTGATTATGGGCCATTATTTAAATGATAGGGTGATAGAAAACATAGAAAAAGAACTTCATCTGTCTCTCGATTTATATCCTCTCAGCTATCCGGTAATGTCCGGAGAAGCAACGAAACTGTTATATGAGAAAAAAACTTCCATAATTCAGCCGGTAAATGAACAAACAGTATGTGGCTATACGCTTCTGAAAGACATATATAGAAAACCTGTTCTTTTATTACAGGTAAGTGTGGAAAGAAAGATATACAGACAGGGAAATAAAAGTATAATGTATATTCTTCTCTATTTCCTTTTTACAGGATTAATAGTGAGCTTTATTACGTTACTGCTTCTGGATAAACTCATCTTATCGAGACTGATCAATCTGAGTTGCAGGATGAATACTATAGGTAAGACAAGCAACCTGAGCGAAAGGGTTTTTATTAACGGTTATCATGATGAGCTCACAGTGCTTGCAAAATCTATAAATGAAATGCTTCAGGCTTTTGAAGAATCACAGGAAGAATTAAATAAGGCTGTCATAAATTCTATGACAGCCAGGGTTGCTGTTCTGGATAGAAATGGGATAATTACGTCCGTAAATGAGGCATGGGAAAATTTTTACAGAGAGAGGGCCCTGCCTGGCAATGCTTTTTCATCGGATATAGGAAAAGATTATATGGTGGTATGTCAGAGGGAAACAGAAAAACTCTCCAGAAAGAACCCCGGTATTCTGGAGGGCATTTCCAGAGTGGTGAACAGGTCAATTCAGCATTTTTCCTGTGAATATGAATATAAACTTAATGACAGAACTATATGGTTTTTATTAAATGTAACGCCCCTTGCAGGTAAAAAAGGAGGAACAGTTATTTCACTTGTAGATATTACTGAAAGAAAAAAAACTGAAGAAGAGCTTATTATGATAGAAAAACAGCTGAGACAGGCACAGAAGCTGGAAGCTATAGGAACTCTTGCCGGTGGTATCGCTCATGATTTCAATAATATACTTGCCTCTATTATTGGTTTTACGGAGATATGCCTTTCAACACATTGTAACGGAAATTTTGAATTGAGGTATGATCTGGGAAAAATTTTGAAAGCCGGTTGCAGGGCAAGGGATCTTGTAAAACAGATACTTACCTTCAGCAGACAGACTGACCAGGTAAAACAAATTTTCGATTTCAATTTGATAATTAAAGAAGTGCTTAAACTTCTCACTGCTACATTACCTTCAACTATTACGATTATTCAAAAAATAGATATTTCATCAGCTATTATCCTGGGAGATCCCGTGCAGATGCATCAAATATTAATGAATCTTGGGACAAATGCTGCCTATGCTATGAAAGATAGAGGAGGTATACTGGAAATAAGTCTTACGGAAACAGACATAAAGGAAAAAGAACACCATCACTCTCTGGAGCCCGGACTTTATATACACCTGACTGTAAAAGATACAGGCACGGGTATTCCCTATGATATTATGGATAAAATTTTCGATCCCTTCTTTACTACCAAACCCTATGGAGAAGGTACAGGCCTTGGACTTTCTACTGTTCATGGTATAGTAAAAAGTCATGGAGGAATAATCTATGCAGAGACATGGCCCGGGAATGGTACTGAATTTCATATATTAATACCTTCTGTTTCGAAAGAACCAGGTAAAGAAGATATAAAAGAACCATGCCCTCTATCTTTTACAAGAGGTCATATATTATTTGTCGATGACGAGGAGGATATAGTATGTCTTGTTAAAAAGGTAATGCTCTATAATGGTTATGCTGTTACGGCTATCAGCAGCAGTAAAGAGGCTTTTGAACTTTTTCAACTGACACCGGAGAAATTTGACCTTGTTATAACTGATTATACTATGCCTTATATGAGAGGAACTGACCTTGCCGAAAAAATGTTGAAAATCAGAAGTGATATACCTATAATCCTCTGTACCGGTTATAATGATAGTCTTCCACTGGAGAAAGTCAACTCTCTCGGTATAAAAGATATGCTCTTTAAACCTTTTACTATTGCCAGTCTGGAAGAAGTAATACAGCAGGCATTGAATTGTGATAGAGAAATACCATGCAACGTTTCTGTTTCTATAAGGTAAGGAAAAAATGAAACAGGAGTCATGTAAGTGCTTATAACGGTAAATATTACAATGGTTATAGTCGTTACGCGTCACGACGACTTAAATCCTAATAAGTTATGAAATACACTATAATAGATTTACAAAATTAAGTGCAATTTCCGGTAAAAAATGAAACTACCTGTCATAAAAAAATATTATCGTAACAGGTTTTATACAAAATTTATAACGTAAAAATAAGATGAGGGAGGGAAGTGACACTACTGACCTGAGCATAAACATATAATAAAATTTTTCCTTCCGTCACACATTACGCGTTATGAGGGTATATATTTTATGCTCACCTCGGTAATAGCTTATGAAATATTACGAAACATGTTCTAAGCCGGTTGCAGCAATTAATAAATTTTCTTTCCCGGAAGAAAGAGAGGAAAAAATAATATATCTTGATTCTTTCCAGGATCTTATGCCAGATCCGGTTGTTGAGATAAGTTTGTCCGGTCATATTCTATATGCCAATCCTTCTGCTAAAAAATTGTTTCCCGAACTGGAAATGAAAAAATTTAATCATCCATGGTTTTCTGGCCTGGAAAAGATATCGGAGAAATTTCGAAGAGGAGATACTGAACTGGTCTATCGAGAAGTAATGGCAGGTAAAGCCTGGTACGAACAGTTAATCCATTATGTTCAACAGACCGGATCCGTTCGCCTCTATGGTCATGATATTACAGAGCGCAAGTATGCTGCTGCCAGACATTTATTGATGATAAAAATCCTGAGCATGCCAGAGCATTTCAATAAAAAATCTGAAGTAATTGAGAAGCTTCTTGCTCTGATAAAAGAATTTACAGATTTTGATATGGTGGCTATGTATCTGAAAGAAGGCGAATATTTACATTGCTCTGCCCATAATGAATTTTTTCTAAATTTTATTACTTCGGACACATGTACTGAATTTGTTAAACCTTCGGAAATTCCTCCCTGTACTGTATGTATATATAAAAATATTTCTCCCGGAAAAATAAGAGATGTTATGCAATTTTTAAAAGAAAGGGGAAGTTTCTGGATAAACAGTAATACAACAGGTCAGCCATGTGTTGCGGAAGATATTAAAAAAGATATTATTACACAGTACAACAGGACAGGTTATGAGTCTCTTGCTCTTATTCCTTTATACATTAAAAGTGAAATTGCCGGTATTCTACAATTTAATGATAGAAGACCCGATCGTTTCAGCCAGGAAATTATAAATTTTTTTGAAGAAATTGCATCGGCTATTGCTATAACACTGGTAAAATTTCAGGCCAATGAAATGTTACATTATCGAATTGAGATAGAGAACCTTGTGTCAACCATATCAAGCCATTTTATTAATATAAAAACATCAGATGTATCCAGAGATATAAAGTGGGCTTTACAGGCTGTCGGTGAATTCGTCGGAACTGATCACTGTTATCTATGCCTCTTCTCGAATGATCTGTCTGAGGTTAAAGATGTTTATGACTGGTATGCCGATGATATGACCTCACTGGAAGAATATTTTCGAGGCCGTTCGACAGATATTTTTCCGGAGCTGTTGAAGAAATTGAGTGGTTTTGAATTTGTTTGTTTTACTGATATGTATGCAGATTCAAGGCAATATGAACAGGAGAGAAAGATACTCAGAACCCTGGGAATTCGCTCATTACTGATCATTCCTTTACACCTGAATGGAAGCCTTATAGGCATATTTGGTGTCTCCACTATAAGAAGAACAAAGATTTTTAAGGAAGAAGATATCAGTCTCTTCAAATTGTTAGGGGAAATTTTCCTGAACTTTCTGGAAAGGCATAATATGGATAAAAATATAAGAGACAGTGAAGAGCGGTTACTCATGGTTCTGGAAGGAAGTAATCAGGGATTCTGGGACTGGAATATAGCTACAGGGGATGTGAAATACAGTCAGAGTCTTCTGGATATGCTGGGATACAGTGATGGTGAACTCTCTCCCCATGTGAGTTCATGGGCCAGGTTGATACATCCTGATGATATACCTGAAGCTGTAAGAATCCTTGGTGAACATATGAAAGGCTTTACTGATAGCTATGAAAGAGAATACAGGGTGCTGACCAGAACAGGTGAATGGAAATGGATTCTGGATAGAGGAAAAATAGTGACCAGAGATGATAAGGGAAATCCTGTCAGAATAGCAGGTACGGATACAGATATAAGTGAAAGAAAAAAAATAGAGAAAGCCCTGAAGAAATCGGAGAGTGAGAAGTCAACTATTCTTGAAGCCCTGTCAGAACTGGTATTCTTCCACGACAGGGATTTGAAGATTATATGGGTAAACAGGGCTGTATACGATGAATTTAATCTGCCTCCCGACCAGATACTCGGTAAATATTGTTATAATGTTTTTTATATGAGAAATAAACCATGCAATAACTGTCCTGTCCTGAAAGCCATTGAAACAGGTAAACCTCAAAAACTGGAGTTTTCACTTAAAGATGAGAAATACTGGCTTGTAATGGCCAGTCCTGTCCTGGACGAACATGGTTATGTTACGGGTGCTATAGAGACAAATTTGAATATGACTGAACTCAGACGGGCAGAAGAAGAATTGATAAACTGCCGGGCCCATCTTGAAGAGATGGTAGATGAAAGGACCAGGGAACTGATAATACTGCTTCAGGAAAAGGAGACACTGTTACAGGAAGTTCATCACCGTGTGAAAAATAATTTACAGGTGATTTCAAGCCTTTTACTGCTTCAGGCCAGTTCTATTAAGGATAAATCCATATTGAATATATTTAATGAAAGTCGAAGCAGGATTAAATCAATAGCCATGGTCCATGAAAAGCTCTACCAGTCAAAGAATTTTTCCAGAATTGATTTTCCAAAATATATGAAGGATCTTTCTTTCCATCTCATCAGTACTTATAGAATCAATTCGTCTCATATCAGTTTGAATATAAAATCTGATGATATTATTCTTAATATAAAACAGGCTATACCGTGTGGACTTATTATAAACGAACTTATCTCCAATTCCCTGAAATATGCCTTCCCTCAAGGGGAAGGTACCATACTTGTAGAATTTTACCTGGAAGACGGTAATAAACTTATACTCATAGTCAGCGATAATGGTACAGGCCTGCCTGAAGATTTTAATCTTGAAAATATATCTACTCTTGGTATGGAACTGGTAGTTAATTTAACAGAGCAACTTCATGGACATATAGAAATTAATAGAAATGGCGGAACATCTTTTAAGATTTCCTTTCCTTATTCAGAATAGTTTTCTGTTCACGATAGTTATGTTCATTTTTCTACCTATGTCATGAGATTCGTCTCATTGTTAAAATGCTGGCATTTTTGTCAACTTTTACCTGTATGACTCATTCATGGCACTGTATTCTCTTTTTGTTAATTTATAAATTGCCTTCATGGAATAGTTTTACAACTTTTTATTTCATATAATATTTACAGGGGTAATTTTATAAACATAAACAGTATTTATAAACTATTATATTATTATTAAATTTACCCAATTAAAGAAAAAATCCCTTTGAAATGTTCGTCTCTTTAAACTTTCCATATTTTTCGGGAAAATTCTGATTGTATACTTGACAAAATAAGTCAATTTATGTATAATAATCAAAGCGAGCATGGTTCCAAAAAAGTCTGTCAATAAATCAGTAAAACCTTTTTATCATAAAGACCGCAGAATACTCCATCTATAGCTGAAGGCTTAGAGGGAGATGGATGCGAAGTCCTGGAAATATTGACCAAAATAAACTTTTAGGGTATAATAACATTACCAGGCTGGGGCTGTAGTCTGTGGGTAAAGCCCTAGGAAGCCCCCACCATAATGTACTTGGTGGAGGGAGCAGTCACCTTGGAAAATCTAAAACCTCTGGAGGAGTAAAAGATATTTATGTCTTATCCTGAAGAGGTTTTAGTGCTTTTTTGAAAAATTTCTCAAATTTTTTTTAAAATATAATTGACAAAATGTATAAACTTATATATAATAATACATGTGCAGAGGGTGTTTAACATAATAACAGGAAAGTCCTATTAACCTGAAAGGTAGACATGGGAAAAGTTATTACGAGTAATTCTACCCGGGCTAGTGCCTGAACATGGGGAACAAGTAGAGAATTTACTGGGTAATAAGACTGCGATGTCTAAACCGGCAAGAGATTGATAGGCATGGAAGGTTGTTTTATGGTATTCGTTTCAAGCTAAGACCTCAGAAGGGTATGGATATGGGATATATCTCCGGGAACCCTGAAGAGGTCTTAGTGCATTTATGGGCATTTTTCCCTCCTCTCTTATGTCTCGTCTTATGTATAATCTTTTTTCAATATTTCAATCCGATTTTTTCTGCATTTTACCTGGATTTTTTTTAATGTTTTCTTGTGGCCTTCAATCTGTTATAATATTCTTATACTATTTAGCTTTAGACATAGTAGTCTGCCTGCCCGGTGATTCGGAGAAAAAAATATCACGGCAGTACAGGTATATTTTATTGAATTATAATGTAAAGTAGCATTATATAAGCTGTAACTGTTATAAACGTTCCAGTTTAGATTTTTTTCTGAGGAGCATCAGGCAGGCAGACGGTATTTACCTATCATTCAAATTATTCGGTTTAATTATAGTTAGTTTCATAACTATCCATAAATAATGACCTCGTAATGCGTAAAGCGTAATGCGTGATGCACAGGGATTAAAACCGTCACGCGTCACGAGAGTGCATATATATTATTTATGGTCACCCCTTAAATCCCGGGAAAGATGGTACTGTAATATGGAAGAAGAAAATTTTAAACAAAAACTTTATGAAATGTCTCTTTTGAGTAAGTTTGGCCGATTGCTTAATACCGGTATGCTGCCTGAACAGGTCATGGAACATGGTATTGATACTGTAGTTGAAGCATTATCTCCCGATGTGGTTCTATTTTTTCTTAAAAAAGACGAAATTCTACAGCTAAAGTCATATAGAACTTGTAATCCCAGATTTATTCCGGATATTTTCCCTGCCCATATTGTAGGCGAATGTCTCTGCGGAATGGCGGCAAAACAATCTATACCTGTTTATTGTTATGATATCTCCATTGATACGAGATGTACATGGGAAGAATGTAAAAAATCCGGTCTTTCTTCCTTCGCTGCTCTGCCTCTTATGAGTGAAAAAGAAGTCATTGGAATACTTGGCGTTGCATCAGAACTGCGGCGGGATTTCGAAAAACAGGCAGATTTTCTTGAGATTCTTTCTATGAATATTTCTATAGCTTTCAGAAATGCTCTTCTCTTTCAGGAGCTTAAAGAGCATACTTTCGAGCTGGAACAGGAAGTATCTGCAAAAAAGCAGATGGAAGAAATACTCGGTAAAAAAGAAAAGCAACTCATGGATATTACAGATAATATCCCCGGCGTTGTTTGCCAGTTTTATGCCAACCCTGACGGCACTATTGGGTTTTCATATGTTAATGAACGTTCGGAAGAAATTCTTGGCTTGAAAAATACGCCTCTGAATATTTGTTTTCAAATTTTTACTGATTGTATAGCTCCGGATTACAGGGATTTATTTCTTTCTTCTATAAAAAAATCGATTTCAGAGAAATGCAGATGGGAGTTCGAGGGAAAATTCCGTAAACCTTCAGGAGAGAAACTGTGGATCAGGGGTGTTTCTCAGCCGAAACAGACAGGCGAACAGATTGTTTTCAATGGTTTGATTACTGATATTACAGAACAAAAGCATAAAGATGAATTGCTGAGAATGAATGATGCCCGTGTGTCGGCTCTTCTTGATATGTCCAGGATAACCGGTAAGGATGAACATGTTCTTGTTGATTTTGCTCTTGAAAAATCTATAGAATTAACAGAAAGTAAAATCGGTTATCTTGCTTTTATGAATGAAGATGAAACAGTTCTTTCCATACGTTCATGGTCCGGACATGTTATGGAACAATGTTCTACTAAAGATAAACCTATGGAATATCCTGTGGAAAATACCGGTTTATGGGGGGAATGTGTCAGACAGAGGAAAGCTGTCATAACCAATGATTATATGGCAGAAAATCCATTGAAAAAAGGTTATCCTGAAGGACATATTGTTATTACCAGCCATATGAATATACCACTTTTTGACGGAGATAAAATAGTTATTGTTGCAGGAGTGGGGAACAAAGAAGAACCTTATGATGAAGAAGATATACGGCAGTTGACTTTTATGATTGACGGCATGTGGAAGATTCTTAAAGCCAGCAGAGCGGAAAAATCTTTACGGGAAAGTGAAGAAAGATATCGTTTCCTTGTGCAGAATTCCAGTGATATAGTAACTGTTGTCGATAAAAGAGGAATAATTAACTATGTAAGTCCTTCTATAGAATTCATAGCAGGATACAAGCCGTCAGAACTTGAAGGAAAAGATTTTTTTGTTTTTTTTCATCCAGACGATCTGCCGAAACTTCAGGAAATATTCAGGAATAATCTCAACCAGCATGGTGTTCCAATCAGTTTTGATTACAGATTCAGGCATATTTCGGGCCACTGGCTTGACTTTGAATCCACTTCTGTTAATTTCCTCAGAAGTCCTGGTATAAATGGAATCCTTGTAAATACACGTGACATAACCCGGAGAAGAAAGGCTGAAAGAGAAACGGAAGAGTGGAAGAATCGTTATGAGCTTCTGGCACTTTTGGCAGGGAATGTTATATATGATTACGATTTATTAACAGATACTGTTATCTGGGGGGGGAGTTTGAAACGTACTCTTGGATATGAACTGGAGAATATAAAATGTGGGTCGAAACATTGGAAAGAATTGATTCACCCGGATGAAAGAGAAAAGATTTTTAATCAGTGGACCTCCGCAATAGAGACAGGCTCATTATTTAATGTTGAATATCGTTTTCGCCATAAAAAAGGACATTATATATTGATGCAGGATACAGGTTATCCTCTTTTTGATGATAACGGCAAAATAATAAAATATATAGGAGTTCTTATAGATATGACGGAATCAGGGCAATTAAAAGAGGAGAGAGAAAACCTGGAAGAACAGCTCAGGCAGGCTCAGAAGATGGAATCTATAGGCCGTCTGGCAGGAGGTGTGGCTCATGATTTTAACAATCTTCTTACGCCCATACTCTGTTATGCAGAGTTACTCAAATACAGTATTCATCCGAATGATGAACGATCAGGACAGCTTAAACAGATCATAGATGCAGCAAAGAAAGCCAGAGATCTGACGCGTCAGTTACTTGCTTTCAGCAGAAGGCAGGCACTGCAGGTTAAATCTGTAGACCTCGGGCAGATAGTTTTCGGTATGGAGAAACTGCTCAGACGAACTATTCGGGAAAATATTCAGCTTGTAATTTCCCCTTCTTCCAGTCCCTGTCCTGTAATGGCTGACACAGGACAGGTAGAGCAGATACTTATGAATCTTGCTGTTAATGCTCAGGATGCCATGCCTGACGGTGGTGTTATGACCATAAAGGTATCACAGATGGAGTTGGACAGAATAGCCTGTATGGGCCGTCCTGATGCAAAGCCAGGTCTTTATGGTCTTCTGACTGTGAGCGATACGGGATGCGGTATGGACGAAGAAACGAAGAAAAGAATATTCGAACCTTTCTTTTCTACAAAGGGTGAAGCAGGTACAGGCCTCGGTCTTGACACGGTTTATGGCATTGTAAAACAGCATCAGGGGAATATCTGGGTCTACAGTGAGCCCGGTAGTGGCACATGTTTTAAGATTTTCCTTCCTCTCTCGGATGTTTTGAGAACTGAAAGTGAGCAAGAACCTGATATTATTCTGGCATACCGTGGAATTGAGACTGTACTCCTTGTAGAAGATGATGATGTGGTAAGAGATATTGCCAGAGCCATGCTCCAACAGAACGGTTATCAGGTTATTGTTGCTTCAAGTGGCGAACAGGCGCTGAAAATGATTGAAAATAAGAATGCTTCAATAGATCTTCTGCTGACTGATGTCATTATGCCAGGTATGAACGGAAAAGAACTTTATATGAAGCTACTGGAAAGACATAAGGACATTTCCGTCCTGTTTATGTCCGGTTATACTGATAATATTATAACCAATGAGACTGTTTTTGATAAAGATATGCAGTTTATAGAAAAACCTTTCTCCTTAGAAGGTCTTACATCTATGGTAAGATCTGTGCTGGATCGGAAGAAACAGTGAACAGTTGATAATAACGTATTACGCATTACCCATTACGCATTACTAACAGACATGACCGGAGCGGTCACAACCAAATATGAAAATCAACATCCAGTGAAGTTGCAAACTTCATCATTTTCATATAAATTATCCATTATGATACAATTTTTTCTGCAGCAGAGATGGTATTACGTAAGAGCATTGCTATGGTCATAGGTCCTACTCCTCCCGGAACAGGCGTTATGGCAGAAGCTTTTTTTGATACTTCTTCAAATGCTACATCTCCCACTAATTTTGTACCTGATTTTGTGTTGCTCTCAGGAAGCCTGTTTATGCCTACATCTACTACGACTGCTCCTTCTTTTACCATAGATGCTTTTACAAATTCGGGTTTCCCGATGGCAGCAATGATTATATCTGCCTGAAGGGTATGATGTTCCAGATTTTTAGTCTTCGAATGACATACTGTTACCGTTGCGCCGATTTCTTTCCTGAGCAATATGTCTGCCATGGGTTTACCTACTATTTTACTTCTTCCTATTATTACTGCATGTTTACCTGTTACTTCTATACCGCTTTCCCTGAGCATGATATATATCCCATAAGGGGTGCAGGGAAATACGACAGGGTTTTCACTGAAGAGTTTTCCTGTATTTACCGGATGGAGACAGTCTACGTCTTTTAATGGATTTACGGCTTCTATAATTTTTTCTTCTGAAATATGTGGCGGCAGCGGTAACTGAACTAAAATACCATGAATTTTTTCATTTTTATTCAACTCTTCTATTGTCTTTAATAAATCTTCTTCTTTACAGCCTTCAGGGAATAGATATTCCTGTGAATCCATTCCTGCTTTCGCGCAGGCTTTTTTCTTTCTGTCTACATATACCCTTGATGCAGGGTTGTTTCCTGCAAGTATTACTGCAAGACATGGCTTTATACCGGTCTTCTTTATAAAATCTGTGACTTTCTCTTTTATTTCTTCTGTTATTTTGCCGGCAATGATTTTACCGTCCAGAATTTTTGTCATTTTATAGTACCTCCCTTTGAACGAAGTCGTAATGCGTGATGCTTAATGTGTGTGAATATGGATTACAGTTATTGTATTAAATGCAGTGAGCATAGATAATATATACGCTTCCCGTGACGCGTAACGCGTTACGCGTCACGGGAAGTTACTTTTTATTACATACTTACGCTCAGGTCAGTAAATAACTGATATCCTGCATAATTCCTCAAGAGGAACTTCTGTTAAAACATCTACAATCATATCTGCTTCTGTCAATTTTTCGGCAGGAAAACTTGTAGTAAGTCCTATACAGAACATAGACGCTCTTCTGGCTGCCGTTATGCCATAGAGAGAATCTTCCACTACAATACAGTTTCCCGGTTTTACACCGAGTCTTCCCGCTGAAGCCAGGAATATATCCGGTTCAGGTTTCCCTCTTTTTATATCTTCACATGATATTATAGTCTTAAAGTAACCTTTGAGTCCACTTTCTGAAAGATTAAAATTGATTTTTTCCGGTGTTCCCGATGATGCCAAACATATAGCCAGGTTTAATTCAAGAGCTTTTTCTATAAATTCTACCGTGCCGGGAAAGGGTTTTAACTTGCCTTTTGCAAATTTATAATACTCTTCTTCTTTTTCCTTTGCTATTTCATCTATATTACCAGTAAAGGAATATTTGTCGAAAAAGAATTTTATTGCATCAGATGAATTTTTCCCTACTATTAATTTAAAATCATCTTCTATAGTTACCCCTCTTTTTGCCAGAACAGGTTTCCATACTGCACAGCTATATGGTTCAGAATCTACAAGAACTCCGTCACAATCGAAAATTATTGCTTTTACTTCCATTATAGTGTCTCCGATTCGAAAATTTTTGCTATTATACCACAGGGATAAAAAAAATAAAAGGTTGAATTTTCAACCTGAATGCCACAACTGTTTGTGTTTATAGCTTAGAGGTTGCTCTCTCAGCCCTCAACGTTATTTAACGCATTACGCATCACATATCACGCATTACCTAATTCTTTTAACTGTTCGTTCGAGAGAAAACCTTTTTTATTTAAAAACGTATAAAAATCCATGATGGCTTTCTTAAAGGTTTTCTTCTGAAAAACGGTGGAGTCAGGGAATAAGAGGTGATAATTATATAACATGAATTTTTTTATATCTTCACCCGATATTTCATTTACGGATTTTATATCATCTTTAAGCCTGAGATAATTCATGACAAAAATAACGACACAATTGGTTTTTTCTCCGATGGTTTTAGACTTTAATCCTTTATTTTTAAGGAATATATGAAAGTGGTCAAAGACAGGCCAGAATTTTTTCCATTGAATACTCATATCCTGCCGGTTTTCATTGAATTTTAAATGGTCGATTTCCAGATCTTTCATGGATTCTTAAGTAACCTTTCTCGGGTATTCACAGCAAAGAATGAGAAGTATTCCTCTCTTCACCCTTCACCCTTTACGATTTAATATAAATCCGTAAATATTATATCAAAAAAGAAGCATTAAGAAAAGTAATCTCTGGTCAATGAACCTTTTCTGACATATTAAAAATTTTAACGGCAAAATCGCAGATCAATTCTCTGCATGCCAGTATGGAAAGCCATTTCTCCGGTATATTTCTTTCTCCGTAATATGCACCGGCAAGCTGACCGTAGACTGCTCCCGTGGTGTCCGCGTCGTCTCCGAGATTTACTGCCATAAGGGCTCCTTCTTTAAAAGAACTGCTTCTGTAAAAAGCCCATAGGGCAGCTTCCAGGCATGCTGCCACATAACCTGTACCTTTTATTTCCGGAGGATTTTTTTCTTTAAAGGAACCGGCAGCTATTTCATCTATTTCAGGAACGAGACGATGTTTTTTCCAGTATCCAGGAATGATAGAGTAATGTTTTGACAGTAATTCTTCTTTACATATTCCGTTCAGAGCTCCCAGAACAAGGGATGCAAAATACCGGCACCCGTCAAGGCAGATACTGCTCCCGTGAGTTGTTCTGGAAGTGTCTTTTGCTTTTTCTATGGCTTCCTCCGGATTTTTTCTGTATAAAAGCACTGCAGGTGAAAGACGCATGATTGAGCCGTTCCCCGATGATTTCGAATCTGTAGAGCCGCAGTAAGGTTCTCCTGTTTCCTCAAAAAGCTCCAGAGCTTTTCTTACAGTGTCGCCTATATCAAAACATACTCCGTTACTGCTTAAATGTCCTTTTTTATACCATCTAACATATCTTTTCATCTGATCTGCCGGGTCGAAGCCTCCTGTTTCAATCAGACTCTCTGCAAGACAGAGAGCCATTGACGTGTCATCTGTCCATTCCCCTGCTTTCAGGTGAAAAGGCCCTCCTCCGATCATATCCTTTATCGGTTCAAATGAGCCGGGACTTTTGAATTCCAGGGTTGTTCCCAGTGCGTCAACCGTTGCCAGACCGAGAAGGCTTCCTCTGTAACGTTCAGGGAGGCTTATTTCTTTTCCTGACAGTAAAGAACACGAAAAAGCACCTGAAGCTGTTATCATGAATCCTTTAATAAAGGAACGTCTGGATATGAAAAAATTTGTTTCTTTATTCATTTTCTACTCGCTGTTCACGTTTCACGCTTCACGACTCACTATAGTAAATAGTCCCGACTATTTTTGCGGCAATCCGAGAAACCTGTCTGCAGTAGTGGCTGCAGTATTGAGTGTTTCCTTTATATCCTGTTTTACTACAACTGTATTGAAAACAGTGTCGTCAATGATGCCTCTGATTGATTGCCATGAAGGTACTATGGGTGCCACTGTCGCCATATTCAGTTCATCTATGCCGATTTTATGTTTCTCATGTTGTGAGAGAAATTCCTGATAATCTTTACTTTCTATGGCAGAATGTCTTACAGGCAAATAGCCTGTTTCCATAGACCATTTCGCGGTGTTTTCCGAATTTGTAAGCCATTTTATGAATTCCCATGAAGCCTTCTGCTTTTCCTGTGACGATGCTGAAAATATGGCAAGGTTGGTGCCTGCAAACAGAATTTTCCCTTTATCGGAAGGGCATGGAGCAACTCCGTATTCGAAAGAAATATTTCTTTCCAGATTGGAAATACCGGAAGAAGTATCGACATACATAGCACATTTACCTTCCTGGAAATCTTTTTGAGGTTCAAAAGAAACAAGGGCAGAACCATCTTCTATAAGGGATTGGAGATATTTTATCGTTTTCTCTCCTTCTTCGCCGTTAAAGGTAGCTTTTTTGTTACCTTCAATAAGATTTCCTCCTCTGGATAACAGGATCACAGAAAATGTGTCTACATCTGCTTTGAATGATATGCCGTAACGGGTTACATTGCCTGAAGAAGTTTTCTGTGTAAGTTTTTTCGCTGTTTCTCTTACTTCCTCCCAGTTCGCAGGAGGTTTTACGCCTGCCTTCGAAAAAATATATTTATTATAATATAGAACATATATACTTTTATTGAATGGTAATGACCAGAGTTTTCCGTCTTCTTTATTTGCTTCAAGAAAGGTTGGAACGAAATCCGGCAACTCTTTCTCCGTAAATTCTTTATTTGCAAAATTTTCTAGAGGTGTAATGGATTTTATCTGTACAAACTGGCTCGTCCAGTTTTCATATACCTGTGATACATCAGGCGGGGTCTGCATGGAAATACTTATTAACAGTTGCTGGAAGAGTATATTGTAACTGTTTTTATACTTGTCTTTCGTATTATCCGTTACCCCTTTAAATGTAGCCACTACCTTTATGTCAGGGTGGGTTTTATTGAATTCATCTACCAGATTATTTAAAACTTTTCCTCGGTGCCTGTCCATGGCATGCCAGAAATTTATTGTTACAGGTTCTCCTGCAAAAACAGGCATCATATTTATGGTCATAATGGTAATTATTAAAAATAATAATATTTTTTTCATATATGCCTCCTGATTATTTCAAGTTTAAATTAAGAGTCAGACTCGGTTGATCTATACTGTACAGGATAAGTTTGTCAGGCACTGCTGTTGCCGGTATTTCATAAACCAGGTGGCCGAAGTTTGTTCCTCCCGGTTGAAGAACTTGAAGCCAGAAATTGCTGAGTCCTTCCAGATAATCATAGGAAACTCCGTCTTTATCAACGAGGGAAAAAGTTCCCGTGTAGATCTGGACATTGGCGGAAATATTCTGCTGTGAAAGGTTCAGGGTACAGAACCTGTTGCCTGATTTAGGGGTATAATAATTTTTTATTATGCTTGAATATTCAAGATTTGTAACGGTAACACGGAAATTATCGTTTTCTGCCTGTGTTGGCACAAACATAGAAATTTTTGCAGTAGGAGCAGCCGTAGGGGCAGGAGTGGGATTATTGGCAACAGGTGTCGGTGCTTTTGTTGCTGCCGGTGTCGGTTCTTTTGTCGGATTTGGATGAGGTGTTTTCCCTGTATTTATTTTAATTATATTCTGGCTGTAATCCATTTCAACCTCTGCTCCTATATGGTTGCCGAGAGCCATGGCAGGTACATAGATAGTATTGCTTTTCAATAGAGGTTTACAGTCCATAGCTTTGCCGTTTATAGAAATTACTTTATTATTGGGCTCCCATTTGACACTTATCTTCAGAGCTTTTGCAAGACTCTGTATGGAAACATAGACTTCTCCGTCCTGCTCAATTGATGGTGCCGATACCTGGGAGCCGTTAACATAAACCTTCGGAGTTTCCTCTGCATAAGACGGTAAAAATAACAGGAGATAAATCAATAACAATAAAAAGCTAATCTTTTTTTTCACAATATTTCGGGCAAATTTTTCATTTTTCTACCATAAAGATGTAAAATTTTATTTTTGCTCCTATCGATATGGCTTTATCTCGCGTTACGCGTCACGCGTTACGCGTCACGAACATAATTGCCCTTTCTCCTTTCTGTTCTTTATTTTATAAGGTTTGTCCTGAAAATTATAACATAACAGATAAATTGAATGCAAATGTTTTATAGTGTTTTTTACGACACGTAGATTAACGTTTACTGGAAATGGCACCTGATTTTAAAAATCTATTAATTAGTGAATAGTGAAAAGTAAGTAAAATCTAATTTTTTTCACTTTTCACTCTGAATATCTGTGACAAATTTCTTTTCCCGTTGTATGTAAAATTACATGTCATGTTTTTACACAATCCCTTTTTGAGCTGGAGCTTTACCTCTTAAACTTTCCAGTCTGCTGTTATATTTATTTCTCAATTCCAGAAATAACGTTTCCGATACTTCTCCTTTTATCAATCTTTCCTCGAGGAGTTCTAATAGTTTAATAACCTTCTGTTCTTCTTCTGCTCTGTTCTGTTTCTCCTTTCCTCCGTCCTTACTTTCTATTTTCTTCTTTTCTTTTTCCTTTATTTTCATGAGCCTTACTTTTTCTTCCCATTTTTTATAGACATCAAAGGTTATTTTCTTTTCTCCTCTGAGCAGATCAATTTCTTTTTTCAGATTCTCGGTAACAGTCAGATCAGATGGGAAATCCTCTTCTTTTATATTCATACCGAATCTTTTTGCTACTTCTTCCAGTCTGGATAATGACTCTAGAAGTCTTACTCTATTTTCTTTATACTGAACTTCAGACAGTGACTGACAGATATACTGTTCGTTCAATTTACTCATTAATTGATCTATCTGTATAACTTTACTGTATATCTTGTCTTTCCTCAGATTGTGGTGTTTAAGGGCAGACTGTGTCAGAAGTCTTGCTTTTGCTGTGTCAAAGGTTATTTCTTCCTGTTCCTTTAACTGCTGTTTACGGGAGAGGCTTTTTTGCTTTTCCTGATCTTTTAATACAAGCTGCCATCTTTTTATATGTATAAGAAAATCGTTCAGAGGTGCTTCCAGACGGCGGAAATTTTTCTCTCCCGGCACCCTGTATATCAGGGCAATTTCATCATTATCTTTTATAAAAACATTATAATCTATTTGGTGGTTGTCCAGAATAGTCAGGTCAACTGTATATTCGGAATGTTTTTCCATGGAAATAAAGATAAATTGACTGTTATTGCTGTGTTTTATTGCTATTATATTTCTGCCTGTTGCAAAAATACTGAAAGAATTCGGCAGTATGAGCTCATATTTTTCTCCTTTTATATTAAAGGTTAATAACCTGTTTATCTTTGCAGAATGGCAGTGTAGAATTACCTGTCCGTTGGAAGTAAGCAATAAAGCCGGTTCGTATATATCGTTTATCTGTATAGTGTAAAGTGAAGAGTTTCTCCTTACATCCAGAAGATGGAGTTTATAATAATCTTTATGTATAGAAATATAAAATTTTTCCAGAAATGTTATATAATTAAGTTCTTTTGAAATAGTCCAGTCCAGATCCAGATTCTGTTTATTATCCCTTGTAAATCCCCACCAGTTTATAGTCTGTCCGCTGTGTAAATTATAGACATATATCTCTGACTGGTAGGTTGTTTTGTTCAGAAAGGTTTTCTCTGTAATTCGTTCGTAGCAGACCTGGATACCCTTATCATCAACTTTCATATTGTATTTTATAGAATTAGGCGGTGATTCGTATCCTGGACTCAACTGCATTACAGGGCCTGTTATAAGACCTTCTTTCTCAAATATATAGAACTTGTCATCTGCAATACATGTTATATTCCCGTAATTGCTTATTCCTATAACTATAAAATCCTGAAAAGAATATTCCCAGGTATATAAAGGTCTGTCCATTTTATATATGGTCATTGATTGTCTGTCACGGGTAACAGTATATACAGTATTGGGAGAAGCGTATAACTGAGGGTTCATGTGTACCTCCGTAATTCTACCTTTGATTTTATTTTTTTCACACGAAATGCATGATGCGTGACGTGTGATTGATAAAGAGGATTTTAACTGAAGATAAATTTCTATTTTATATATTTTATTCCTTCCTCATATTTCCTTAAAAGGATTTTTTCTTTTTTTAAAGAAATTATAGTGTGTTTCATAACAAATTACAGGCATTATTCGCGTCACGCGTCACGCGTCACGCGTGACGAAGCATTTAATTTCCAGGTTATGAAACTGAATATAATAATTATGTGAGACGTGAGATGCGAAAAAATGACACTTTTATCCTTTTCGCTTTTCACGTTTTTAATTAAGGTACGGGAAAATGTCTTTTTTTATAAGAATTACAGGCCTTTATATATTTTTATCGTTCTCTACAATGGCCTTCTGTTATTCTAAAGAGGGAGATGCCGTTTCCTATAACGGACAGAAAGTCAGAGGTTTTTATGTTCATATAGTTCAGGTAAACCTCAATTCTTCCATTATAAAGGTGACCCCTGCCGTAGTAAGAGGCTTTTCAGATTCTCAGGGTTACTATCCTGCCAGAAGTTTCAGCAGCTTTATAGATTATTATAAACCTACGGCAGCTATTAACGGCACTTTTTTCGATACAGTTACTTATAAACCGGTAGGAACTATAGTGATAGGCGGAAAATTTGTAAATAACGGATATATAGGCACGGCAGTCTGTGTGGATAAAGAAAATCAGGTTACCTTTCACCATGTAAGCGGACAACAGGGAAGCAAAATCGACTGGTCTCCTTTTGAAAGTGTTATATGTTCAGGCCCCACGCTCGTTACTGAAGGAGATGTTATTCTCAATCCTGCAGATGAAGGGTTTCAGGACCCTGCAGTATACAGTCAGAACAGAAGAAGTGCTATTGGCATAACTGCATATAATAAACTCTTACTTGTAACAGTTGAAAGCAAGGTCTTTTTAAGAACACTTGCATATATTATGAAGGACCTGGGGTGTCTTTACGCGGTAAATCTTGACGGCGGTACCAGTTCTGCACTTTACTATAAAGGTAAGTATTTAACCTATACGTCCAGAGTTATGTCAAGTGTTATACTTGTTTATGAAAATAAAAAAAAGATAAAAGTTGAAAATTTTAGATGAATTTTTTAGATTACGCATCACGCGTTACGCGTCACGATTCAAATGTTTCACGTGAAACAGAAAGGTGGATTTTTTATGAAACTCAATGTGGCAGTCCTTATGGGAGGTAAGACAGCAGAACATGAAATTTCTCTTAAATCAGGTGAAGAAGTTGTAAATGCTCTGGATAAGACTAAATATAACGTAAAGCCTGTAAAGATTAAAAAGAACGGCGAATGGCTTATACCGGGCGGGTATGTATCAGAAGGAAAAGAACTTGATGTGAGAGAAGGTGTATTTTCAATAATTGACAGTAAAGGCTATCATACTGTAAATATTTCGGAAGAAAACTGGCCTGTTCTTTCAAACAGTAATATAGAACAGCTTAAAGGCGGGGAAGAGGAGAAAATTGATGTCGTATTTCTGGCACTCCATGGCCCCTTCGGAGAAGATGGCACAGTCCAGGGATTGCTTGAAATGATGAATATACCATATACAGGGTCAGGCGTTCTTGCAAGTGCTCTTGCCATGGATAAAGCAAAATGCAAAGAAGTTTATATATATAATAATATAAAAACTCCCAATTTCGTGACATTTGATTACTGGGAATGGCAGAAAAATTCTGATAAGTTAATTAATAATATAGAAATGAATCTATCCTATCCCTGTGTTGTAAAACCGTCAAATCTGGGTTCCAGCGTCGGAACTTTTATTGTGAAGTCAGTGGATGAATTGAAGGAAAAAATGCTTCTTGCTCTTGATTATGACAACAGAGTAATTGTGGAAGAATATATAAAGGGTACGGAAATAACCTGCCCTGTCCTGGGAGCTTTTGCCGGGGAAGAACCTTCCGCTTTGCCTCTGGTAGAAATAATACCTCCCGATAGTGCCGTTTTTTTTGATTATGATGTGAAATACAACGGAAGTACCCGGGAAATTACGCCTGCAAGGATCTCTGAAGATCTTACCCTGAGGGCACAGGAACTGGGTATAAAGGTTCATAAAATCCTGGGATGTGCCGGACTTTCACGGACAGATATGATTATAAAGGATAATGAATTATATGTTCTTGAAACAAATACAATCCCCGGTATGACGAGGAATTCTCTCTTCCCTCAGGCAGCAAGAGCCATGGGAATCTCTTTCCCTGACCTGCTCACAAGGCTTATAGAACTGGCACTTGACGGACACAGGCATAAAAAGAGCAAGGTCGAGAGAAAGTAGTGAGTCGTGAGTCGTGAAAAGTGAGTCGTGAGTAGTGGCGTTTAAATAAACGCCCGGGATTAATACGCATCACGCATCACGCATCACGAACCACCCGTCACGCGTCACGCGTTACGCGTCACGTTAAAAAAGGAGAAAAACTATGATTTATATTTTACTGACATTATGTCTTTTATTTGTTTTATATATAATTTTTGAATCTATGTGTAAAAAAATGGGCGATTGCGATCTGAAGGTGAATGATATAAAAGAAAAGCAGCTCAGGCTTGCCGATAATGAAATTTTACTCTCCTTTACAGTTCCTTTTGAAAACCGGGGGAAACAGCAGGCCATAGTGATAGACGGTCTCTTCCGTCTGGAACCTGAAGGAAATAAATATAATGATTTTATTATAAGATCACAGATTGTAAATCCAGAACTTCCCGTATATCATGACAATTACTGGGAAGCCTTCCTTGTAAAACCGGGGAAAAAAGTAGTCCTTAAAGGTTCTGTCAGTATAAAACATAAAGACGGTAAAGCTGTATATAGAAATGAACTGCCTGAAGAAATGTATTTCGAGTTGTATTATAAATATTACGGAAGAAATCCTGTAATATATGAACGAAAAGAATTCCTTATAAAACCTGAAGACCTGGAGGTTGTATCAGGTGAAGTGCCGGTCGTAAAGGAAGAAATTCCGCCTGTTTCTCCCAGAAAGCCTGTAGATGAATCGATAAAAACCATACCGGTAAAAACCCATATACTGAGAGAAACAGATACATTGATGGATGTATTGAATAAATATGTTATACCTCTCTCTCAGGAAGGTGATATAGTTGCCATAGCAGAAAGTGTCATAGCCATACTTCAGGGAAGGGCTGTTTATATTGAAACAATAAAGCCGGGATACTGGGCTACAAGACTGAACCGTTTTTTTCAGCAGGATGCAAGCCTCTCTTCTCCTTACAGCCTTGAAATGGCTATAAGGGAAGTGGGACTATGGCGCATACTTATTTCTTTTACAGTCGGTTCTCTCGGTAAATTTATAGGTAGAAAGGGAGATTTTTACAGGCTTGCTGGAAGACCTGCCGCCACTATAGATGACCCGCCAGGCACGATGCCGCCTTTTGATAAATATGTAGTGCTCGGCCCGAAAGATCCACAGAAGGTTTCTGAAGAAATAAAAGCAAAAACAGGCCTTGATGCCACGGTGGTAGATGCAAATGATCTCGGTAAAGTGGATGTGCTCGGTTGCACTCTGAAAGACAGAGAAATTATAGTGAAAGCTCTGAAGCATAACCCCCAGGGTAACGCAGACGAACAGACTCCTATAGTTCTGATAAGGCCTCCGAAATGAAGATAATAATCGACGGAGATTCTTCTCCATTTAAAGAGGTTGTTATAGAACTTGCAGCAAAATATAAAGTGTCTGTTGTTATAGTGTTAAGTGTTTCTCATTTTTATAAAGAAGACCATGACCATGTGAGTCTCATTGTTGTGGATAATATAAGTCAGGCTGCCGATATGAAGATTTTTAATATAACTGAAAAAGGGGATGTCGTAATTACAGGTGACTGGGGCCTTGCTTCTCTTATATTGAGTAAACATGCCTGTGCCATTTCTCCGAGAGGCGTTGTTTACGAAGCTGATAAAATGGATTATATGCTGGCAAAAAGGCATAGAGACGCAAAATTGAGAAGAGCAGGGGAGAGGACAAAAGGGCCTGTGAAACTTACCGATGATGACAGGGAAAAACTTCGTAAAATTCTTACTGAAATACTGGAGAAATCAGTTTGAAATTTGCAGGTCTGTCCGGGATAAACTACTGACCTGAGGATAAGCATGTAATAAAAGTTTTCCTCCTCCCGTCACGCGTTACGCGTTACGCGTGACGAGGCGTATATGTATTATCTGCACTCACTACAGTAAAATACTCTCCATAGAATAACATATAAGGAGAATTTTTATTTTTTGCATCAATATGTTGATCCTGAACTTAAATATACCGGTATCATTCATCTGTTAACAGTAATATTAAAAAAGAGAGGTGAGAAGAAAAAATAAGATTCTATTATGGATAAAAAACAGATTATATCATCGGAATTTCCGTATGAATCCAGATATGTGACAGTTAATAATGTTAAGATCCATTATGTGGAAGCAGGCACCGGTGACCCTCCTGTAGTTCTTCTTCATGGTATACCTGTCCATGCCTATTTATGGAGAAATGTCATTCCTTATATTTGTCCATACGGAAGAACTGTTGCCATTGATCTTATAGGTTCCGGTAAAAGTGATAAACCTCTGGATATAGACTATAATCCGGAAACTTATACGAAATTTCTGAAAGGCACCTTTGAAGCTTTAAATTTGAATAATATCATCCTTGTCGGTATGGATCTGGGGCTGATAGCAGGTTTGAACTATGCCATGCATAATGAAAGTAATATCCTTGGAATTGTCATGTTCGAAGGTTTTTTTCTGCCTGCAGATATGACCTTCAGGCAGATGCCATTCTCTGCCCGTATGATTATGAGACTTCTTCGTATAAAGAAGATAGCCGAATATGCCATTGTAACTAAAGGAGAACAGGCTGTAAAGGATATGCTTGCCATGGGCATGGTAAGAAAACCTTCTCAAAAAGAAATAGAAATATATCAGGCACCATGGCGGGATGCATCAGTGAGAAAAAAAGTCTGGCTTGAAGGAGTAGGCCCCAATACTATTACTCCTCTGTCAACTAGACCGGGTGATATACCGGATATAATTAACAGATACAGTAACTGGTTGCGTCATTCCGCTGTTCCGAAACTTCTTCTCTATGGAGAACCTGGCTCTGCCATAAGAAAAAAAGGTGTCTCTATGGCAAAGAAATATGTTGACTCTCTTCAGGTAAAATATACGGGGAAGGGAAAACATTTTTTACCGGAAGATGAACCTGAAAATACAGGCCATGCCATAAGTGATTTTTATCGTTCTTTATCAGAGAAAAAATGATTTTCTACTGGTTCTGGCAGTATGTCAGGTCTCGAACCAGCCAGTAACCGGATTGTCATCGATGGAAAGGGGACTGCGGCGGCGGTATAACTCATAGAACTCTTCTTGAATCTGATGAGGCTTCAGTCTGACCAGTTCCTCACGCTTATTACGGCCATAGTCTGTATGAAAGCCAACCTTCTTTTGAAAGAGAGTATGCCATGACTCTTCCTCCCATAACTGTTCCTGGGAAAGTTCAATGATGAGAAATCTGCGGTAAAAATCGGCAAATTCAGGATGGCCGCTCTCCTCGAACATCTGAAATCAGTATTTTCGTCCCTCAATACATAGTAGTCCGTTGAGCGGGCCATCCCGGAAATCACAGTACCACAAAAATCCAATTCCGATTCCTTATACCCGCCCAATGTCCGGTAAGAGGAGTTCTGGGTTGCTTCTCTGTAATTCATAATTAATACCAACAGACATGACCGGAGCGGTCACAACCTGATATGAAAATCAACGGTCAGTGAAGTGACAAACTTCATCATTTTCATATAAAATTGCTTTAATTAAACTGAACAATTTGAATAACAGGTAAATACTGTCTGCCTGCCTGATGCTCCTCCGAAAAAAATCTAAACTGCAACGTTTATAACAGTTACAGCTTATATCATGCTACTTTTATAATTCAATAAAATATACCTGTGCTGCCGTGATATTTTTTTCTCCGGAACACCAGGCAGGCAGACTACTATGTCTAAAGCTAAATAGTATAAGATTTCTCCGGTATAAATTCTTCAAACCATGAAAATCCTGCTTCTTTAAAAGTCTCCAGATATTCTTTATTCCCCAGAGGCATTTCATTTGCTCTGTAGTGAAGACCGAAATACCTTTGAACCTGTGTTATATAACCGGTTTCTTTGATTTTTTCGATACATTTCTTCGCAAATTCTTCACCATGTACTTCCCTGCAGGTTTCTTTCATATCTTTCATTCGTTCTTCCGTTATTTCAATTCTGGTATCTTCATATTTTTTATTGAAATTTTTCAGAATTTCCGTGTCTTCTATAGAGTTATATCTTTCATTATGAACTATAATGGAAGTAGGAAGCTTTTTTCTCACAGAAGTTTTCAGCTTCGGATAGCCCAGGCATAGGAGAACTACCGGATATACTCCCTGTGGTAGCTCAAACATTTCTCTTATTTCCCTTATATAATCTACTATCGTACCTATGTAGACAGAACCGAGTCCCAGTGAATCGGCAGCAGTGCATATATTCTGCGCACATATGATGACATCCTGAAAAGATATCCAGAAATGTCGGAAAGACGAAGTGGCGCTGAAAGGAGCAGTTTCAAGTTCAGCCCATCTTTTCAATCTGTGCCAGTCAATACAGAATAGTAAATGAACAGGAGCTTTTGCCATAAATATTTGCCCGCACATTTCCGCCAGATTGTTCCTTCTGTCTTTGTCTTCTATCTTTATAATGGAATAAGGCTGAAGATTTCCTCCTGTAGGGGCATGGACTCCTGATCTCAATATGAAATCCAGAATATGGTCTTCTATCTTTTTATCTGAAAAATTCCTGCAACTTCCTCTCTCAATAAGTAATTTGATTGTTTCATTGGGGTAATTTTTATCTTCCACCGGTATTTTTATACCATGATGGGATGTCGTATTATCGTTTTTTTTCATAGTTCCACCTCTGTCTCTGTTGTTTTCTCCTGTAATAATATTCTTATATCCTGTATTTTGCAAGCTTTTTTTAGAAGTTTATCCTGATCTGTGATAAAATATTCATTATAGTATATTTCATAATTTATAGTTAGTTTCATAACTATCTATAAATTATGACCTCGTAATGCGTAAAGCGTAATGCGTGATGCGCAGGGATTAAACCCGTTACGCGTCACGAAGACTTAAATTCTAATAAGTTATGAAATACACTATAAATTCAATAGAGGAAAAATATATTGGAGAAAATATAGAGAATATCAATAAATATATTGATTCATGTAAGATTAACAGGTAAAAAATTACTTCTTTTTTACTGTCATGTTACACAATTCTCTTTTATAGTTTATAAACAGGAGGTGTTAACATGAAACAATCTGTTTTCTCTGTTATATTTTTATTATCTCTCGTATGCCCGGTTCAGGCATATAATGAAATATCTTCCGGTTCTGTTGCCCCTGGTTTCAATCTTATGACTTCTGACGGACAGGAAAAAATTACACTGAATAATTTTAAAGATAAATTTCCTGTTGTGCTCTTCTTCGGAAGCTATACTTCACCGCAGTTTTTTGAATCTTCAAAAAAAATGGAACAAATATACCGGACTTATAAGTATATTGCCAGATTTTTTATTGTCTACATAGAAGAAGGCCGTCCTTCAAATTGCAGCAGGCCTGCAGAGTATGCCGGTCATATAATAGATCCGAGAAATTACGGTGAAAGATGTATGGCAGCCGGTCTGTTTATATCGGAGGGAAATATTACCATACCTGTTATTATTGATAACATGAATAACAGTGTAAAAGATGATTATAATGGCTGGCCTGAAAGGGTTTTTGTCATAAATAAAAATGGTCTTCTTGCCTTTGCATCACATAAAGGCACTGACGGATTTAAAGATGGCCTTAAAGAAACTTCTATATGGCTTGAAGAATACAGAAAAAGAATTAACAGGTTTAATGACAGAATGGCCTGTATTTATGTTCCAGATAAAACAGATACACCTATGTAGCCGGAAAAATAAATAGACCTTCAGTAGTGTAATCTTTTTTTACTTACTGAAGGTCACAGATTTGTTTCTCTTTAACGAACATGACCGGTTCTGTCAGAATAAAGAATGAGAATCTGTTCTTCCTGTTATGGGTTACTCGTTATGCATTACGATTCTCATATAAATAAAGGTAGATGGTGTCTGAAAAGCCTAATTACGCCATTTGTATAACCAAGCGTTTCAACATAAGCCTTATCATCGAAATATACACAAA